>JAHDGM010000088.1 GCA_020627655.1 Hellea sp. | reverse complement strand
ATGCCGGCTACCATCCGGGTTCATATTTGGGATGATATGAAAGCGAGCTTTTGAGCGAAGCACGCGCGCCACCGGATCATCATCGTCCAAAAGCCGGGCTAGAAAGCCTTCCATCCACCATTCAGCCATTGCCTCCCCCGGATGCTGGCGCGCAATTACCCAGATATTTTTTTCGCCTTCACCTACCCGAACACAATCCAGTGACTGGCCTTCGACTGAATGTCCGATCACGTCCATTCTGACATCAGGATGTTGGCAAACTTCGGCAATCAGATCGCCGTGTCGTTCCATGGAATAAGGCGCAAAATAAGCATAATAAACACTGTCCAGCTCTGGCGTATGCGAAATAATAAGTTGCCCGTCTTCGTACGACGTATCAACGCGAAACCATGTCTCACGATCATAGGATGCGCAGGCTTTATAATTTTCCCACCCGCCTGAAAAAGCCGCATTTGCAGCGTTCTCGATGATCATTTTACACGCCTGCCCCCGCGCACCTGTCAGACGATAATGGAACCATTGATAGAAATCAGAATTCGTATCCTTGCGGATCGACAAACGCATATTGCCTGGATTGGAAACGTCGTTGACAATGATGTTTCCACTATCAAATGCGCTGGAAATATGAAGCTTGGTCATGCTTGCCCTTGTAATTTAAAGCTCTAAAAGTCTGGCGAAGTACTAGCGGCAGCTATAATCGCAGGTTCAATTTCGTTAGGGCCTAAACCCCGCCAAAACACACGCCAATCGCCGCTGATTTGCATACCGTCACAGGTTTTAAGATACCAGTCATTAAATGGATTATTCCGCCTGGATCGCCAGAAAAACCGAGGATGACGCTGAACCAATTGGTCCCAGATATCACGGGCAAGACCTTCGCCTCGCGCTTCCTTAACAACCCAAAACTTACTCAAATATGGCATTTCAGCGAGTGAAATCATAACTGCTCCGCCGCGATAGTCTTCATCCAGTATAAGGTTCTGAATTGGCCAGTCCGTAATTTTTGATTTAAGCTGTTTGTCAAAACCCTGCTCAATTGAACTTATCAAAATGTCCTTATTCACAGCCCTTAATGTTTTATATGACTTAAGTTTTGCCCCCCGGCGAATAAGCGTACCTGACCCTTTAACCGTGAACAATTCTTGCAATAAGTTCAGCGGCGAAGCGATAACATAAACCGACGAACGACCCGTAATGTCGCTTAGTTTCTGAGCGAATTCTAAAAACCGGTATTGTCCAGAAGTCAGACTATCCAGCTCCATTTGTTCAGGATCATCCATATTAATCACGGCGATCCTCTCACCATTTTGACGGATTGCCCCCGATGGCTGCAAGAATATCACCTTAGACGGCATAAGCGCCCGCGTCAGTCTTTCCAGATCTTCCCCATCCTGATGGGTCTCCAATACGCAGACCTGTCCCGACCTTGCGACTTTAATAACGGAATCCATAAGCCCGTAAGATTTAGTATTCAGCCGACTGTTTTGAACGCCCGCCAATTCTAAGTCTTTACATAGGCGGTGCGTTTGAAACCTAATACTGGTAGAATCTTCATCCAATGCTCCGATTAATAATATCGGTGCCAATCCAAGATCATTGATAATTTTCAGATTACTGACCAATACTTCCAGCAGCGGGTTTTTTAGACAACGGGGATCAATAACAATTAAGGCAAATTTTTCGGGAGATTGCGCAGAGAACAACTCAGCATAAAACTGCGCATCCTTAACGGCCCCGATAGCCGAAAGACTACGAATTACAGTCTGTCTTATGTTCTTAGCCTTATCCATTCACCATCTTAATAGCTGCCAGAAATTACGCGGCTATAGAGTTTAAAGGCGCCCAGTAACTGCTCTTTTAGCACATATTCATCCGGTTTGTGAGCCTGCTCCAAATTTCCCGGGCCAAATACAACGGAATTTACCCCTGCTTGGGATAAAAGGGCCGCTTCAGTCCAATATGGTAAATCAACAGGGTCAAACATTTCGCCGAATATGGGTTCAAAAGAGGCCAGATTATGACAAGCGAAAGGTTCAAGCTCAACTATTTGCGTAAGCTCACCTTCCGGAGTTATTTTTGCGGCAATTGCTTCCAAATCGCGCGCGCGCGCGGCAACGCTATCCCCTGGCGGCGGCCGCATGGAGAACTTGATCTCTGTTTCGGTTGGGATAACGTTATAAGCCCCATCGGATTTCAGATAACCGATATTGGTACACAGGCCTTTAAAGGGCTCTATTCCAAAATCCAGATGCTCATCCCCATAATCACCTATTGCCGCTCCAAGCCGCGCGGCATCCAGTAAGGGCCGCTCTGTTACATCAGACAATGAAGAATGTCCCCCTTTCCCAGAAAACCTGGCTCCATATGCTAACATACCACGATGTTGTCGGCCAACCTTACAGCTTGTTGGCTCACAAACGATTGCCATTGGGGCCTGACCAAAATGATCTCGGCGAATGACTTCAGGCATTATCTCGCTGCCATGTTCTTCATCACCCGAAAGCAAAACACCCACATTTTCAGGAGTTTCGACTTCGAGTGCGGCTAATATACAAGCCGCAGCGCCTTTAATGTCACTACTGCCAAGACCTATAAGTCGATCACCTTCATCACGCAATTCATGAGGACTTGCTGTCCAGCCTGCACCTACCGGGACAGTATCGATATGAACATTGAGTAGAATTTCAGGTCTGCCCCAACCCGCATAAACATAACCGCTGTCACTTTTACCACGAGACCTTGAGACAGTTTCAAGAATAAGTTCATCCGGGTTATAGGTCTTTAAAGCCGCAGCCAGCATTTGCGTACAAGCGATCTCATCGCCAGTACCGTTTTGTGTATCCATGGCGACAAGCCTGGATAGCCAATAGGTAATTCTCGTCAAATTATCCGACATTCGGTTTCCGCTCCCCCAGAATGGAGGCTTATAGACTGCCGAGACAAAACATCAAAGCCCTTTAAATCTTTACGTTTACGTCCTATATAAGCTTTGCTGGCTTGCCAGCTATGACGATAAACGCGCATGTAATAAGCGGACTGGACCCGG
>JAHDGM010000045.1 GCA_020627655.1 Hellea sp. | reverse complement strand
CCGCGTCGTTAAGACACCGGCACGTGCTGTCGAGAAAGTCATCCCGGCCGTCACCAAGATGGAAACACGTCGCGTGATCAAGGATCCAGCTCGCACTGTCGAGAAGGTCGTCCCAGCAGTCACCAAGACTGTCTCTCGCCGCGTCGTTAAGACACCGGCTTCGACAACAGAGCGTGTTATCCCGGCTGTAACCAAGCAGGTTACGCGCCGTGTGGTCAAAGACCCGGCTCGCACTGTTGAGAAGGCTGTTCCAGCTGTCACCAAGACTGTATCGCGCCAGGTCGTTAAGACACCGGCACGGACTATGGAGAAAGTTGTACCGGCCATCACGAAGACTGAAACACGTCGCGTGATCAAGGATCCTGCTCGCACTGTTGAGAAAGTTGTTCCAGCTGTCACCAAGACTGTATCGCGCCGCGTCGTCAAGACACCGGCACGGACTATGGAGAAAGCTGTACCAGCCGTGACTAAGACTGTTGCCCGCCGTGTTGTTAAGACACCAGCTCGCACCATGGAGAAAGTCATTCCAGCCGTGACTAAGACGGAAACACGTCGCCGGATCAAAACACCAGCTCGCACTGAGCAACGTGTAGTCCCGGCTGTGACTAAGACCGTAACACGTCGCGTCGTCAAAACTCCTGCGACAACGCAAGAGCGTGTCATTCCAGCTGTCACAAAGACCATCACACGTCGTGTGGTTGATGCGGCACCTCGTACAGAGCGTCGCGAAATCCCGGCTGTCTATGATGATATCACTGTGACACGAATGGTTGAACCGGCCAGAACTGAGACAGTTGTTGTCCCAGCTCAGTACGGCACCATTGAGAAGCGTACGCAAATCACTGGTGAGAAGGTCGAATGGCGTCAGGTTCTTTGTGAAGCTAACGCAACAACGACTGTGATCTCTGCGATCCAACGTGCTCTGAAAACTGGCGGCTACTACACAGGCGCTATCGACGGACGCCTAGGTCAAGGTACCTACGCTGCTGTCGAGCAGTTCCAACGTGCACGCGGCCTGTCAACTGGCGGTCTAACACTGTCAACGGTTGATGCCTTGGGTGTTGACTGGAGATCAATGGTTAGCGGCTCTACAGGTGGCTTCTCCGGCTCTACTGGCGGATCTGGCTTCTCAGGCGGATCAGCTGGCGGTAGCTTCTCTGGAGGCCAAAGCGTCACGATCGGATCGTCTTCATACACGATCACTAGCTCTGGTCAGGTTCTAAACGCGGCTGGTGCCGTTATCGGAACTGTCGACGGAAGCGGTAACATCGTATCCACATCAGGTCAGATTATTGGCCGCGTGGGTAGCGCAACCGGTATGTCTTCTGGCGGCGGCGTAATCTCTGGCGGTTCGTCAGGTAGCTTGAGTACTGGTGGTGGCGTAAGCGCCAGCGGTTATTCACTCCGCGCTGATGGCATGGTTATCGATGCAGCCGGTGCTGTAATCGGACGTGTGGATGGTAATGGCAACATTATCAACTCAGCCGGTCAGATTATTGGTCGCTGGTCTAACTAAGGCAGACCAAACATAAGAATAGAAACCCGCGCCTTATGCGCGGGTTTTTTCTTAAAAACTGAAGTGAAAGTTAGTTTACGGGAAATCCTACAGTAGCGTTGACAATATTTCGCCTAACTGTATATAAGCCCACGAATTGGCCGCCATGAATCGCAAGCGTGATCAAAATGGGCGGCCTCAAGTATTTTTTAGCCACCGGCCCAGTGTCGGCAGCATGATAAGGAAAAGAACAATGTTTGCAGTCATACAAACAGGCGGTAAACAGTATAAAGTTGCCAAAGACGACGTTATCATCGTTGAGAAACTCGAAGCTGAAGCCGGAAAAACTGTATCTTTTAAAGACGTTCTCGCCTGCGGAGAAGGCGCCAAAGTCAAAATTGGTGAACCTCTTGTCAAAGGTGCAGAAGTAAAAGGCGAAGTCCTCGAACAGCGTAAAGGCGATAAAGTATTGGTCTTCAAAAAGAAGCGTCGTCAAACTTACCGGCGTAAGCGCGGACACCGTCAAAACGAAACTGTCGTAAGAATTACGGCGATAAAGGCCTAACTCGGCCCGATTATTTAAGGAGACTTGCAATGGCTCATAAAAAAGCTGGTGGTTCATCCAATAACGGTCGCGACAGTGCTGGCCGTCGATTAGGCGTCAAGAAATTTGGCGGCGAAGCCGTTATTCCTGGCAATATCATCGTGCGTCAGCGCGGAACAAAATTCTATCCAGGCACTAATGTGGGCATGGGTAAAGATCACACACTCTACGCTCTTACCGAAGGTAAGGTGGAATTTGCCACGAAACGTAATAAGCGCACTTATGTGTCTATTGCACCGATGGCACAGGCTGCTGAATAGCGATCTAGTTTACATGGATCGCACCCAATAAGGCGATCCGAAAAATGCAGGGAAATCGGACCGCCGATTTCCCTTTTTTTATTCCCTGCACCATGGAGATGGCAATGCAGGACATCTTAAGAACCGATAGATTGATATTACGGCCATTGGCCCGAACAGACGCGGACCGTTATTCCCGCCTTGTCAGCGACTGGGATATCGCTCGAATGACAGGCAGCCTGCCGTTTCCCCTGCCCCTTATTTCCGCCGAAATCAAAATTGAAATGCTACTCTCAAAACGTCGCCGAGGACTCGCCTATCCTTATGCTATTACTTTGGATGGCAAAGACATAATTGGCGTCATGGATATCTTTAAGCGTGAAAAGCAAAGTGATTATGAAATCGGTTATTGGATGACTCGTTCTCATTGGGGTAAAGGCTATATCGTTGAAGCCGGAAAAGCCGTCATGGCAGAAGCAGAACGCAGTCTGGGCGTGAACAAATTTATAGCGGGCGTTTTTGCTGATAACCCAGCCTCCATGCGCGCCTTAGAAAAAATGGGCTTTGTCCGTATCGGCCCAGATGGTGATTATTTCTCCATGGCGCGCCTGAAACATATGCAAAGCATCGGTTTTGAACGTCTCGCAGACACTACCCACGCAAATTGCTTGCAAAAGCCTGCTGCGATGCTCATAGAGGCAAGCTGAGAACGGTAGAAAACCATGAAATTTCTGGATCAAGCCAAAATATTTATTCGCTCGGGCAATGGCGGCGCAGGTTGCGTTTCCTTTCGCCGTGAGAAATATATTGCCTTTGGCGGCCCAAATGGCGGCGATGGCGGTAAAGGCGGTGATGTTTGGGTTATTGCAACACGTGATCTGAACACACTTATCGACTACCGCTATAAGCAACACTTCAAAGCTGGAACAGGCATGCACGGTATGGGCCGTGACCGGACAGGTTCTGGCGGCGAAGATGTTAATTTAAAAGTCCCCGTCGGCACTCAAATCATTGATGCTGAAACTGACGAAGTATTGATTGACCTGACCGAGGAAGGGCAACGTGCCCTGCTTGCCAAAGGTGGAAATGGCGGCTGGGGTAATGCCCGTTTTAAGTCCTCCATTAATCAAGCCCCTCGAAATGCAAATCCCGGAGAACCTGGCGAAGAACGGTGGGTGTGGCTTAGACTGAAGCTTTTAGCTGATGTTGGCCTCGTGGGGCTACCTAATGCCGGGAAGTCCACCTTCCTTTCAACCGTAACCGCCGCAAAACCGAAAACTGCTGATTATGCTTTTACGACCCTCCACCCTCACCTGGGTGTCGTTAGCCTGGGAACTGCTGAGCGTTTTGTGCTTGCTGACCTTCCAGGGCTCATTGAAGGTGCCAGTGAAGGCGCAGGCCTTGGGCATCGCTTCCTTGGCCATGTTGAGCGATGCGCCGCCATTTTGCATCTTGTTGATGGGACGGCGCTAGATCCAGCTGAAAACTACCGCGTAATCCGTAATGAGCTAATCAATTACGGAGCTGGCATCGAAGACAAAGCTGAGATTGTTGCCTTGACCAAATGTGATGCCATGCCGGCTGACCTAATCAGCGAAATTGCCGATAATCTCGAAGCGGCCTGCGGACAGCGTCCATTTCCAATTTCAAGTGTGTCCCAATCCGGTCTAAAACCTGTCCTATCGGCAGCCTACCAACACGTAGAAGCCCGCCGCAACGCCGAAGAAAAAGCACGAGAATTAAAGCTCAAACAAGAATCCCTAAAAGAAGGGGAAATAGACGAGATCGGGACATGGAGTCCCTAAATCCATTTATCGATACACGCCTGCTAGTTATCAAAATCGGTTCCGCGCTTTTGGTTGATCCTGATACGGGGCAATTGCGTAGCGATTGGTTATCTGCACTAAGCTCTGATATTTCGGCTATCCGTAAATCTGGCGTGAAAACTGTACTGGTTTCGTCTGGCGCGATTGCACTGGGCCGCACAAGGCTAGGCCTTATTGGTAAAAAGCTAACACTACCCGAGAAACAAGCCTGCGCGGCAGCCGGTCAAAGCCTGCTGACACAAGCCTATGAAACGGCTTTAAACACTTATGACATCAACACGGCGCAAATCCTGTTGACATTGAATGATACGGAGAACCGTAGACGCTGGTTAAATGCGCGCGCAACTATAGGCGCGCTTTTGGAATTGGGCGTCATCCCAATCATCAATGAAAACGACACCGTCGCGACGGATGAAATCCGTTATGGCGATAATGATCGGCTCGCAGCCCGTGCCGCGCAAATGCTCGGAGCTGATACGCTTATTCTTCTATCAGATATTGACGGTCTTTATACGTCGGATCCCCGTAATAACAGCCAGGCAAGACATTTGAACCTTATTGAACACATCGACAATGATATCCTGGAAATGGGCGGTACAGCTAATGCCAAAACCGGTATGGGAACGGGCGGCATGGCGACAAAACTCGCTGCAGCGCAAATCGCCACACAGGCTGGTTGCTATATGTGCATTATGGATGGACGTGAAAACGCACCGATCACGCGCTTAGTAAACGGCGAACGTTGTTCCTGGTTCAAAGCCAGCCACAACCCCAAAGATGCTCGGCGGCAATGGATTGGAGGTCATTTAAATGCCAAAGGTCTTCTCACCATTGATAGCGGAGCCGAGAAGGCTCTTGAAAATGGTAAAAGCCTATTGGCCGCCGGCGTTGTAGGAGCGGATGGTAGTTTTGAAAAAGGCGACACGGTTCAGATCATGTCACAAAGCGGCCGTGAAATTGCTCGCGGACTGATTAGCTACAACGCCGAAGAAACTCGAAAAATTCTTGGTAAGTCAACCGTTCAGATCGCAGAAATCTTAGGCTATGATTACGGTGCCGCCCTCATCCATCGCGATAATCTTGTTATGAGCTTATAATGTCAGAAAACCTTCATAACGCATTGAAAACAATCGGACAAAATGCCCGTGATGCTGCACGCAAACTCGCACTTGCCGACGATGAAACCAAGAGCCATGCCCTTCATTCCATGGCCAATCACATAAGGCAGGCGGCATCTCAGATACTCACAGCCAATGAGTCCGACGTCAGCGCGGCTAAGGCTAAGGGCATCTCAGATGCTATGATTGATCGATTGGTTCTGAATACAGAACGTATTGAAGCCATAGCCTGCAGTCTTGAGAGTATAGCCGTTATGGATGACCCTGTCGGACAAATCGAGAAAGAGTGGACACAACCCAATGGGCTGAAATTTTCAAAAGTGAAAATACCTATTGGCGTTATCGGTATGATTTACGAAAGCCGCCCCAATGTAACGGCAGACGCCGGCGCGCTCTGTCTGAAATCTGGCAATGCCTGTATTTTACGCGGCGGCTCTGAAAGCATAAAATCCAATATGGCTATTTATGCTGCTCTCATTAGAGGATTAAAGGATGCTGGCCTTCCTGAAACGGCTATTCAGTTAATCACGACGACAGACCGCGAAGCCGTAGGGCTACTTCTCGGTGGGCTAGATGGTAATGTAGACATGATCATTCCCCGCGGGGGTAAAGGCCTCATTGCAAGGGTCCAATCTGATGCCCGCATACCTGTTCTCGCGCATCTTGAAGGTCTGTGTCACACTTATGTACATAGCAGCGCAGACCTGTCCATGGCCCGCAACATCGTCTTGAACGCCAAGCTCCGGCGCACTGGAGTTTGTGGGTCCACAGAAACCCTCCTGATTGACAACGGCATCGCACGTGATTTTCTACCTGATATGGCCACGGCCTTACATGAGGAGGGCTGCGAACTTCGGGGTGATACAGCCTCACAGAGACATTCCGAACATATCGGCCCTGCGTCAGATCAAGATTATTTCACCGAACATCTCGCCGCCATACTCAACATCAAGATTGTCAATGATTTGCAAGACGCAATAGCTCATATCAATCACTATGGCAGCGGCCATACGGATTCTATTATTACGAATGACCAGCTGGCCGCCGACAAATTCCATAGCGCCGTTGATAGCGCTATCGTTATGCATAATGCCTCAACTCAGTTCGCTGATGGCGGAGAGTTTGGATTTGGCGCCGAAATAGGCATATCAACCGGCCGACTCCATGCCCGTGGTCCCGTTGGGGCCGAGCATTTAACCACCTATAAATATCTGGTCCATGGTAGCGGCCACACGCGGCCAAAATAATGACTTATGACGGGTTATCAGTCGGGCTGTTTGGGGGGTCGTTTAATCCCGCCCATGCCGGTCATATGCATGTCGCCCGAACCGGCCTTAAAGCCCTTAACCTGGATCAAATATGGTGGATGGTCAGCCCTCAAAACCCTTTAAAGCCCAAACAACCCAGCTATGAAAGTCGCGTCGCTACTGTCGAGGCTCTGGGCCTGCCCCGATCTATGAAAATCTCTCATATGGAGAGAGAGTTTGAAACGCAATATACTGTAGATACCTTGCGCAAGGCCGTACAAACTTGGCCACATACACGGTTTGTATTCCTGATGGGGGCGGACAATTTTCTGCAACTGCCAAAATGGCGCGACTGGCATACAATTATGAATACTGTCCCGATCGCTATTATAGCCAGGCCAGGTAAAAATTACGGCGCTATTCGAGCCCGAATGGGCAAAGCCGCACAAGTTTACAGAGATGCCCGAATAGCTGAAACTCAGGCTGACAGCTTGAAAGACTGTCAGGCACCAGCCTGGACCTATCTCACCCCGCCCATGAACAGGCTGTCTTCTACGGCAATCAGAGCCCGCAAATCGGCAAAATAGTCCTGATAGACACTGTAAATCCCCTATGTTATCATAAGCTGTCAGAACAAAATGGAGATACCCCCTGACCCAATCAAAATCTGTTGGCTCAACGGCTAAAACTGCCAAAAGCCCGACTTTCGAAAGTGATCCCGCAGCGGCAATATCGAAAATCATATTGGATGTTCTGGATGAACATTCTGCACAAGACACCATTACAATAGATATCAAGGGGAAATCATCCGTCGCAGATGTGATGATTGTCACCTGCGGTCGATCTAATCGCCATGTCGGCGCATTGGCTGACTACGTCATCAAGGAATTACGCGAAAATGGCATCCGCCCCCTTGGCGTGGAAGGACAGATCGGGAATGACTGGGTACTCGTCGATATGGGCGATGTGATCCTACACATTTTCCGCCCAGAAGTCCGCGCGTTTTATAATCTCGAAAAAATTTGGTCAGTTCCCCTGCCCGAAAGTGTGCAAAAATTCACTGAAAACGCCTCTAGTCCTGAATGAAACTCATTTTGCGATGCGGCGGTATTTTGCGTGCCGGCCCTGAACGCGAACTCGTCGATGATTACCTCAAACGTGCTAATAGCTTGGCCGGTCGTTGCGGCCTGCATTCTGTCACCGAAGATCAGGTTGACCTAAAGAAATGCAAAAACCGTCAGGACGAAACTGAGAAACTCATTAGTCAGTCGGGTTCATCCACACAAATCATTGCGCTTGATGAACGGGGTAAAGCGTTGACATCAAGACAAATAGCCAAATCGGTCACTCGATTACGGAATGATGGGTGTTCTGAAATCATATTTCTTATCGGCGGCGCAGATGGTTTCGAACCCTCAGCCCTCCCCGCTGGAACAATAAAGTGGTCCCTCGGCACGCAAACCTGGCCTCATAAATTAGTCCGAGTAATGATAGCTGAGCAAGTGTACCGCGCTCTATCCATTTTGGCCGGAACGCCCTATCATCGAGACTGATTCATAAAGCGCGAAAATAATATGAGCCGGTTCATACTGACATTATTGATCCTTCTGACCGGAACTTCAGGGTCCATATTGGCGCAAGATATTCCAACAAGCTTAAGCGATGTTGATCCAGACAGGCTGGAGGATATTACACGTCTTGAAGAAGCCGAGCGCGCGAGACTGGAAACCATTACTTCTGACCGTAATAAAGTCCGTGGAGAAATAGATAAGCTGCGCGCAAAACTGGTAAAAATGTCAGCTAAATTGCGGGGTTTTGAATCCACCTCTGCAGAATTGACACAAAAACTTGAAGATTTGAATGCACAGGAGCTTGCTCTCAAACAAAAAATTGGCGGCGAGCGGGAAAACCTTCAGCGCTTGCTTGCCGCATTGCAGCGCATTGAGAGTAATCCTCCGCCCGCTCTGGCCGTATCGCCGCAAGACGCTGCCGATGCTGCCCGCGCGGGTATATTCATGTCAAAACTGAGTGTGCAGTTGAATGAGCGCGCCGAAAGGCTTGGCGTTCAATTGATTGCTCTGGAAAAACTCCGCGCTGAGATTCAAACCGAACAAGCGGCACTTGATAAAAATGAGGTCAAGCTCAACAAACAATTGTCAAGTATAGAAAAAACCGTGGGGCAGAAAAAGGCCCTAGAAGCCAATCTATCCCGTGATCATAAAAAAGCGCAAGCTCGAGCAGATGCTCTGGCAAAAGAAGCCAGCAGTTTGCAGGATTTGATCGCACGACTGGAGCGCGGTGTTGGCAACGTTATCCCGCGTCTAAAACCAAAGCCGGGTAGTGAAGAGACAAAAAACACCCCGCAGACGCGCAGCTCTCGACCGTCCGATCCAGTCAAACTACCCGATGGGACACTTCCTTTTGCGAGCGCTACAAAAGCTATGAAACCACCGGTCACAGGAACGCTATCAAAAGGTTATAGCAGCTCTCATCCAGGCCTATCGATACGGACCAATAAACGCGCTCAAATTACTGCCCCATATCCGGGGCGCGTAGAATTTTCCGGGGCATTCAAAAACTACGATAATGTCGTCATCTTAAATGTCGGCGACGGTTACTTCGTTTTGCTGACCGGCTTGGGGGAACTTTATGCTCAAAACGGCGAAAATGTTACCTCCGGCGAACCTCTTGGCCTGATGCCTCAAGATAGCTCGTCACCCAAACTTTACCTGGAAGTCCGTAGAAATGGCAAAACCATCAACCCATCACCATGGTTCGGCACTGCATTTGCAAAGGGATAACGACTATTTTTACTGGCAAGTCATGCATGGGCGCAGTAAGCTGACCACAAGGAGTACAAAATGAAATATATTCTGCCAACATTTGGTGCATTAACCGCCACAGCTCTATTTGCCTTCTCTAGTTTGTCGACACCTGTTGCCGCCAAGGAGACCAGTTCGCGCAGTGATACTTTCCGGCAGCTTGAATTGTTTGCCGATGTGATGGCTCGGGTCAGGAATGAATATGTTGTGGACGTTGAGGATTCGGAACTGATCGGTGATGCCTTAAACGGTATGTTGCAATCATTAGACCCTCACTCCAGCTATATTACTGCCGAACAATTTAAAGAAATGCAGGTTGACACCAGCGGCGAGTATGGCGGGCTGGGTATGGAAGTCACAACAGAATCCGGTGTGGTTAAAGTCGTTGCTCCAATTGATGGCGGCCCGGCCAAGGAAATCGGAATTAAAGCCGGTGACTATATTACTGAAGTTGATGGTCAGAGTATTTTAGGTGTTTCATTATCCGAAGCCGTTGAACGCATGCGCGGTAAGCCCGGTGAACCTATCACAATTTCCATTGTACGCGGCGATGAAGATCCAATGGAATTCACCATGACCCGTGAGATCATTAAACCGAGAAATACAAAATACGAGATCAAAGACGGCATTGGCTATCTACGGATCCCCCAGTTCAATGAAAAATCAGCACCATCAATGATTGATGCTATAGCAGCCTTAAAAAGCGATTTTGGCGGACGCATTCCGGGACTAATCCTGGATTTAAGAGGTAATCCGGGTGGATTGCTTGACCAATCCATAAAAGTATCCAGCGCATTTTTAGATGGCGGAGAAGTTGTCTCTACGCGCGGCAGAAAAGCAGATGATACACAGCGCTATAATGCGCAGAAAGGCGAACTCGTCAAAGGCGTTCCTTTGATCGTGCTGATTGATGGCGCGTCAGCATCAGCTTCTGAAATTGTAGCAGGCGCTGTGCAAGACCGCGGACGCGGAATTGTTCTGGGCATGACCTCATTCGGAAAAGGATCTGTACAATCCGTCATTCCGTTACGAGGAGGACGCGATGGAGCTTTACGCATGACGACCCAGCGTTATTACACCCCATCAGGTCGATCTATCCAAGGCACTGGAATAACGCCGGATATTTCAGTGGCAGCTATCCCTGATGATGGAAATGGCAATAAGCGTATTCGAGAGTCTGATTTACCAAACTCCATTCAGAACGAGCTAACGAGTGAGGAAACAGAGAATTCAGAAACTGAAATCACGATCGATTTTCCACCAGAAGGCTTTAACGTTGAGGACGATTACCAGTTACAAAAGGCAATCGCTTTGCTAAAAGATGGAACTTATGCGCAAACACTTGCCAGTTTGACTCAGGGCTAGACCCCAGAAAGTAATTTATGTCTTTTGCCAAACGTTTTTTGTTCACGGCGACCGCATTGGGTCTGGCCGGACTATTATGGCAGGTCCCTCAAGCCAAAACAGTCAGCCCAGAAGATCAGAAAACCATTGAACAATTAGAACTTTTTGCCGAAGCTTTTTCCATTGTTCGCGATAATTATGTTGAAGAAACATCCGACAATAAATTGATTGAAGGGGCCATAAACGGAGCGCTGGAAGCACTTGATCCACATTCCAGCTATGCCCCTAAAGAAGATCATGCCGAACGCCAGAAAACAGCGCGCCGCGAATATGGCGGTCTGGGCATTGAAGTCACCATGGAAAATGAGCTGGTTAAGGTCAATTATGTCATTCCCAACGGGCCGGCTGATAAACAGGGCCTAAAACGCGGGGATTTCATCACGGCTGTTGAAGGTGAAAATGTTCGCGGCAAATCACTCAATGACGCTGTCGAAGGCATGCGCGGCCTCGCCGGAGACCCCATAAATATCACCGTATTATCCCCTGACAACACCCGGCGCGAGGTAGTCGTTATCCGCGAAACAGTTTCCGGGCGCGCGGTTCGTCATCGCGTGGAAGACGGCATTGGATATATCCGTATTGAAACTTTCAATCACCCGCGCCTAGCAAAAGATTCTAAAGCCGCTCTTGAAGACTTAAAAGCTGAACTCGGAGGCTCCATGAAGGGTCTCATAATCGATGTCCGCAGCAATCCAGGCGGACGGGTTGATCAGGTCGTAAAAGTCACAGGATATTTCCTGGATGGCGGTGAAGTATTCTCTTCTCGTGGGCGCGAAGCAGAAGATACAAGACGGTATCACGCTGCAGCTGGTGAGTTATTACCCAATGTTCCAATTGTCGTCCTAATTAATAGCCAGTCTGCTTCAGCAGCGGAAATTATTGCTGGTGCCTTACAAGACCGCGGGCGCGCTATGGTAGTCGGTCGACGCTCTTTTGGTAAAGGTTCTGTACAGTCTATCATGCAAATGGATGATGGCGGCGCTCTAAGGTTAACAACTGAGAGATATTTCACGCCTTCAGGGCACTCTATTCAGGGCCTGGGTATAATGCCTGATGTTCTGGTAGCAGGTCGTCCGGAAAGCAAGAATACCAAAGATCGCTTTCGCGAAAGTGATTTACAAAATGCCCTCGCAAATCCGGAAGGTCTCATATTGGAGGAAAACTTTGATGAAATGGATTTTCCTTCCGAGGATTGGCCTGACACTGAAGACTATCAATTGGCCAAAGCCATTGAACTTGTCAAAAGCCCTGAATTTTCCGCCAGACTAGCGCGAAAAAACACACCTCTGAAACGTTAATACAGCAAAGCTTTACCACTTATTAGGGAAAGGCTATCTAGCCTTTAACTTATTGAGTCGTACTATAGAGCATCACTACATGCCAGAAGACCATCAAAGCGATACCGTATTGTATAATAGACGCCGCGAAGCCCATATGCCGTCTATGCGTTCACACCTGCTTAGAGCCTTAGGAATTCTTATTCTATCAGCCAGCGCAACAGCGTTAGGATTTCGATATTTTGGCAATCCTGATCATGCGCAATCCAAGGGCGAAGTCAGGATTGATCCTGTCCCTCTTCCTGAAGCATCTGATAGCTTAAACGGTGATGGATCAGCCCTGCCCGATCTTTTACAAGGGGAAGTCGCCGAAGGTATAAACCCGACTGAACGTTTAGATGCTTTGGGCAATCCAGTAACAACTCATGAAAACGGCCTAGCAGGCGGAAATCAAACGCCGCAGCTTGCAAGTAACAGCCAAGCTGTCATCACAACACCCGGCCCTAGAACTATTCTAATTGATGGTCAGCCCGTAGGCGGCGCCTTTCCGTCGACCGGGCTACGTAGAGCCCCTATCGCAGACATCACTCGTAAAAGTCCTTATGGCTCAATCCCGACAATTTCACCAAACGGGAACAAGGCCGTGACAAGTTATGCACGACCTTTCAGTCCTTCAGCCGGTAAGCGGCAGATAGCAATCATCATTGGCGGACTTGGCATAGATCGTAATTTAACGCGCCGCATTATTAACGAAACACCGCCCGAAGTGTCTTTGTCATTCGCGGCTCATGCCAACGGGCTGCAAACCATGATCCATCAGGCCCGCGATCGCGGACATGAAGTTCTTATCGAATTGCCCATGGAAGGCGATATTTTTAACGCAGCTGAACCCGGAGCAAACCGGACGTTAAAAGCCGATGTTTCAGCAGCGGAGAATATCCGAAATCTAGATCGCCTAATGAGCAGGGCTCAAGGTTATTTCGCTGTCACCAATTACAATGGATCAAAACTTGTAACCCGTAGCGATGCTATGTCGCCCATTTTAGCCCATATGGCAGATACCGGTATTGGTTTTGTCTATGACGGAGCCCATAGCGCGCCGTCACTGTCAGCCTTGTCAGCAGCCAGCGGACTACCCTATAAAAGCGCTTACACGATAATTGATAATAACACTGATCGGGTATTGATTGATGCCGAGCTATCCCGCTTGCAAGATGCTGGATCAACCGGACAAGATGCCATCGGAATTGGTTTTGCTCTGCCGGAAACCCTTGCTGCTGTAAAAAATTGGGCGGCGACCCTACCAGCCAGCAATGTTGAACTTGCACCGGCATCTTATGTCCTGAACAAATAATCTGATGACAAAACCACGCTATAAAACTGAACTTTATCGGCCTGCTGCCGGTGTCGCGATTTTCAACCGCCACGGACAAGTCTGGTTAGGCCGACGCGCCGGCGAGCAAAGTGAATATGTATGGCAATTCCCGCAAGGCGGCATTGATCCCGGTGAAAGCGCTGAATACGCTGCCATTCGCGAAATGGAAGAAGAAACCGGCATTTCGGTACAAAATGTTGCCCCCTTAGGTCGCGTCGATAAGGAATTATTTTACACCTACCCAGCCGATATTGAGAAAAATTCTCGCACACGTCTGTGGCAGGGGCAGAGGCAAAGTTGGTTTGCGCTTCGGTTTACCGGACATGATGCCCACATCAATATCAAGGCAACACAACCTCAAGAGTTTTCTGAATGGAAATGGGGAAATCTGTCTGATACGCCCCAACTTATTATTCCGTTTAAACGCGAAGTTTATGAACGCCTAGCTATCGAATTTGATGCCTTTGCAAAGCCTGTGAAATAGCCTAGGCCACAGCATGACCCGCGCTCAGCCCAATAATATGAAAGCCATGGCTTTTGTGTTGATCACTGTAATGATCAACTCCATCGGCTTTGGGATCATTATCCCCGTCTTACCTGATTTAGTGCGAGAATTAATACCTGACCTCCCAGAGCATCAATTGGGACGCTATATGGCTGGAATGACGCTTATCTTCGCGATTATGCAATTTATTTTCATGCCCATTATAGGTGCATTGTCTGATCGTTTTGGACGACGTCCCGTCATGTTGATGTCATTATTTGGCCTGGGTATAGATTACTTCCTAATGGGATTTGCCCCGGTCATTGCCTTTGTATTCTTAGGCCGTGCCATAGCAGGTGCCCTGGGCGCAACCTTCTCGACAGCTAATGCGTATATTGCCGACGTGTCCCCACCTGAAACTCGGGCACAGAATTTTGCGTTAGTAGGCGCCTCATTCGGTGTTGGTTTTATGTTAGGCCCGGCTATAGGCGGAATTCTCGGCGATCCGGAGAAAATACTTGGCGGAATCGCCAATCCCCGTTTGCCCTTCATTGCAGCCGGATGTCTTTCTATGCTGAATGTGGCCTTCGGATTCTTTGTTCTGCCAGAAACCTTGAAGCCGGAAAACCGGCGTGAGTTTAAATGGTCTCGCGCTAATCCAATCGGAGCGTTACAATCTCTTCGTAATATCAGAAATGCCAAAGGTCTTATTTTCATATTGTTCTTACTGGCCGCTGCTAATACGGTTTACCCCACGACATACACAATATCCACACAGATCAAATTGGATTGGACAGCAGGTGATGTCGGACTTTCACTGTTAGCATTTGGCATAGCTAGTTTTATCGTCCAAGGTGGACTGATACGTATCATTCTCCCTAAAACTGGACTCTTTTGGGGTGCGGTGATCGGTATGTTGGCAGCAGTCATTGCCTATACAGGTATGGGGTTAGCCAGTGCCGGCTGGACAATCTACGCAATGGGGCCGTTTGCGGCATTAGCTGGTTTTTATCATCCAGCTCTTAACAATATGATGTCGAGCCGTGTTTCAGAGTCTGAGCAAGGTGAGCTACAAGGCGCTATTGGTGCAGCCCAAGGTCTAGCGCTTATCGCTGGACCGCTCATTATGGGACCCACATTCGAAATCTTCGCCAAAGAAGGCATGCCATATTATCAACCCGGCGCACCCTTTATAGCCGCCAGCACTTTATCCATCATTGCAATCGTGACTTTCGCTCTGATCACGAACAAAGCAGACCGGACTAGGGTTCTACCGACCGAAGCTGCAGAATAACAATTTCCGGCGGCGCTCTGAACCTGGCGGGTAACATGGATGTACCTATCCCTGATGTTATATATACAGGAAAACCCCCAAATGATTTTAATCCATAAGCATAGGGCTTCCCGATTTTTGTTGCCGTTATATGGCGTCCTAGTATTGGAAGATTAATCTGACCACCATGTGTATGACCAGCCAAGGCCAAAGACGTTCTAGCCGGTAAATTTTCGAAACTATCGGGAGAATGCATAATAGCCATAATCATAATGCCTTCAGGACATTTTTCTATAACACTTGGGTCAGGGTGACCTGTCCATTCATCTTCAAGGCCAGCTAGACATACTCCGCCTGTAGAAACGACCTGATTTTCTAAAACCGTTATCCCTGACGCTTCTAATCCGTTTCGAATGACATCACTATCATACCAATCATCATGATTACCCAATGTTGCGTAGACACCTAAAGGTGCCTCCAGGCCTGACAACCATTTTAGTCCTTGCTGTATCTCATTATTAAATCTGTCCGACTGGTTTTCAGGTTTGTCATGTCCATCGACAAAATCACCCCCCATTATGATAATATCAGGCGCTTCATTCATAACCTGCCTGATAATGTCATTTACACGCTTAGCCGGGACATGCTCTCCGCCAATATGTAGATCAGATAAGAAGGCTAGTTTCACCGGTTTTTCTAAAGGAGGGATATTGATAGTGTGGTGCCGCGTTTTCAATTGCGTTGGTTCAATTAGAAAGCCCCAAACAAAGCAAAAAATCGCAATACCGCTTAGCCAGAGGCAAACATTAAAAAACCGGATCAACATGTGACCCGGTTCATATAATCATATGGCATTAATAAGGCGATTAATTGGCAATGAGCGCCATTAATCCATCTATATTTTGCTGAACAGCGAAGGCGGCATCGCCTTCAAGACCTTCAAGCTGGGCTGTTGCCGCATCAAGATCAGCCCGAAGAGCGTCGCGGTCAATATCGGCCATAGACATTGCTTTTTCAGCCAAAACAGTCAGACCTTCAGTCGTTACGTCTGCAAATCCGCCTTGCACAAAATATTGCATTTGCTCGCCTTCAGCATAAACAGTGATAGCGCCTGTACGTATAGCAGCCATTAAAGGCGAGTGTTTTGGAAATATTCCGAGATCACCTTCAGTGCCCGGCAGATCCACTTGATCAACATCTCCAGAGAATAGTTCTTTCTCAGGCGATACTAGTGAAAAATGTAGCTTATCAGTCATATTAAATTCTCAATCTTATTCCGGATTTTGGTAGCAAATTTTTTTACTCTTTGAAAGATTACAGTGAACGTTTTCAGTCGACTTCAGGATAGAGATAATCTGTATAAAATCCATCCACCCCCCAATTCTCATATTGTTGGGCTTTCTGGAAGTCATTAACGGTATGAGTTAGAAGTAATGTAGGTAAATCCTTAAAAATTTCATTCGTATTACTTCCCAATCTCGCCTTTGGGACAGTTAAAGCAAAAAGATCATGGGTCGTAGAAAAATGATAGATATCCTGCGCAGTTAATGGAGATTTATATGTGGTGAAAATAATTTTATCAAACCCTAAAGACTTTACCGGATCATATTCAGCAGGTTCGTAAATTTGCGGTATGAATCTATCTAAACTCACATTTTCATAGCTGCTTAACTTTTCCAGTCCCTGTAAATTGTTATCTTTAAAGTCAGTAATGATGAATGCTTTTGGGTTGCGATTTAGCCATTCCAATAAATCTACAAAAGTCAGAGGTGTTAGACCCCCGCGCATAGTTCTATTTTTGAAAGATTGGCTGTCTTTAGCTTGTACCTTTACTATGTTTCTAAAAACCCTAGGCAGACGAGGAAAACGGCTGAAAAAACGAAAATGTGCGTCATTCCACCCATGAAGTAAAACCAAGTCACCATTTTCTGCGGATACAAAATCCAACTCTATATATACGAATCCATTTTCCTTTGACGTCTCTAATGCCTCCAGACTGTTAGAGTAAGTAAACCCATTTACACCTCCGCCAGCATGGGCAATGAGGAGATCATTTGGATATGATATATGATCTTGGTGTTCTTCCAAAACAGGGAACATCACATATATACAAAACCCCAAAATTATAACCAATCGAATTATAAAATTCTTTCGAGTCATAAATGGATCTATAAAACTTTATCACTAAAGCTTTACAAGGAAGTCTTACGCAGCTTCAGCAGCCATTTTAGCGGCTTTTTCAATCACATCATCAATGCCGCCAACCATGTAGAAAGCCTGCTCTGGAATGTGATCATACTCACCTTCAACCAAGCCTTTGAAAGACCGTACTGTGTCTTCCAACGGCACCTGAATACCCGGTGAACCCGTAAAAATTTCAGCAACGTCAAAAGGTTGTGACAAGAATTTCTCGACCTTACGTGCTCGCGAAACGGTCATTTTGTCTTCTTCTGACAATTCATCCATGCCCAAAATCGCGATAATGTCTTGCAGAGACTTATAACGTTGTAGGATTTCCTGAACCTGGCGCGCTACCTGGTAGTGCTCTTCACCAACAGTCTTTGGCTCAAGAATACGTGACGTACTGTCAAGCGGGTCAACCGCCGGATAAATACCTTTTTCAGAAATCGCCCGGTTTAGAACGGTTGTTGCGTCCAAGTGAGCGAAAGACGTAGCAGGCGCCGGGTCAGTCAAATCATCTGCCGGAACGTAAACGGCCTGAACAGATGTAATGGATCCTTTAGTTGTTGATGTAATCCGCTCTTGCATAGCGCCCATTTCGGTCGCCAATGTCGGCTGGTAACCCACAGCAGAAGGAATACGGCCAAGAAGCGCTGACACCTCGGAACCCGCTTGTGTAAAGCGGAAGATGTTATCAACGAAGAATAGAACGTCTTTGCCTTCTTCATCGCGGAAATATTCAGCTTGCGACAAACCTGTCAGAGCTACACGCGCACGGGCTCCTGGAGGTTCATTCATCTGGCCATAAACCAGTGTAGCGCGGCTTTCGCCTTCAAGATCGATAACTTTGGATTCGATCATTTCGTGATACAGATCATTCCCTTCGCGAGTTCGCTCTCCAACGCCGGCAAATACTGAGTAACCACCGAAAAGCTTGGCGATATTGTTGATGAGTTCCATGATCAAAACGGTTTTACCAACCCCGGCACCGCCAAACAGGCCAATTTTACCACCTTTTGAATATGGGCAAAGCAGATCGATAACTTTAATACCCGTCGCCAGAACTTCAGTTTCTGTAGCCTGATCAACAAAAGCCGGAGCTTCTTTATGGATTGGCGCCATAACTTTAGTCTTTACCGGACCACGCTCATCAATTGGCTCACCAATGACGTTCATGATGCGGCCAAGCGTTTCAGGACCAACAGGTACGTTAATCGGCGCGCCAGTATCATTCACGGCCTGACCGCGAACCAAGCCTTCTGTCGCGTCCATAGCAATGGTGCGAACAGTGTTTTGACCCAAATGCTGGGCCACTTCGAGCACAAGGCGGTTACCTTGGTTATCCGTTTCAAGTGCATTTAGAATAGACGGTAATTCGCCATCAAATTCCACATCGACAACCGCGCCGATGACCTGTGAAATTCGGCCAGAGGCTGTTGAAGCCACTTTCTTCTTGGCCGGAGCTCTCTTCTTAGCCGCAGGCTTTTTAGCCGTGGTCTTTTTTGCTGTCGTTTTCTTAGCTGCTGCTTTCGCCATTTTCGGTTCCTCTCAGCGTTAAAGCGCTTCCGCGCCTGAAATGATTTCAATAAGTTCAGATGTAATTTGTGCC
>JAHDGM010000044.1 GCA_020627655.1 Hellea sp. | reverse complement strand
ATGTTCTGACGAATAGCTGCTCTGGCTTTTGGCTCTGTTTCTACAAAAAGACAAAACTCTGCCCCTCTGGAAATAGCTTCAAGACCCAGTGCACCTGATCCTGCAAATATGTCCGCAATAATAGCTCCGTCCAGTTCTGGCGCCCACGGGGCATGGGCTAGTATATTGAACAGGCTTTCTCGAGTTTGATCACTGGTCGGACGTGTATTGCGCCCCGAAGGGGTGGCAATATTTCTGCCGCGGAGCCTGCCTGAAACAATACGCATTATCGCTTGGACCGCTTGGAAGCTGGCCTTGGCTTACGGCTCTGCGGACGTCCGCCCCCTTTTCCGCGGGGGCCTTTACCGCCAGATTTTGAATTTCCGCCTTTAGGCAATGGGCGAGACGTTCTGGCTTCAATTACTGGAATATCTACAAGGTGTCCGACCTGATCCCGCAGGATACGGTTTTTGACTTCCTCGCTTTCGCCTTTTTTCAGGTTTGCCAGCTGAAACGGGCCATAGGAAACCCGGATCAATCGGTTAACACGCAGGCCGAGACTTTCCATAGCGCGACGGACTTCCCGGTTTTTACCTTCGCGAATGGATACTGTGATCCAGGCATTATCTCTTTGCTGCCGTTCCAGGACGGCCTCAATAGGACCCGTAGGAATGCCGTCGATTTCAATTCCTTTTTTCAGGGTATCGAGCTTGTCTTGAGTGATTTTGCCATGGGCTCGTGCGCGGTAACGTCTGATCCACCCGGTTGCAGGCAGTTCCAGGGCGCGAGCCAGTTCCCCATCATTTGTGAGTAGCAATAAGCCCTCAGATGTCATATCAAGACGACCCACAGAGATCACACGCGGCAAGCCCTTAGGCAGGTTTTCAAAAACCGTCGGGCGGCCACCAGGGTCTTTATGTGTGGTCAAAAGTCCAGACGGTTTATGATATCGCCAAAGGCGCGGCGCGGACTTACGCACAGGCTTTCCGTCAAACAATATGGTATCTTTTTCGCTGACTTTAAAAGCGGGTGTGCTCAAAACCTTTCCATTGACCTTGATCCGTCCATCCTCGATCAGTTTTTCCGCCTCACGGCGAGACGCAATCCCGGACCGGGCCAGGTATTTGGCGATCCGTTCACCATCTTTAGTTTGCTTATCACTTTTTCGCATATCTGGCATAACTTGACCTGTACCTAATATCCGTCAAAGAGGAAACCATGACAGACGAAGACTATATGCGCGAAGCCTTGACTGAGGCACAAGCTGCATCCAGCAGGGGCGAGGTACCTGTTGGAGCCGTCTTGGTCAATCCTGAGAACGGAGAGATTATTGCCCGTTCCGGCAACGCCCCCATCCTGCTGGATGATCCGACAGCACATGCAGAAATTCTGACTTTGAGAGATGGTGGTTACAAAATGGGAAATTATCGCCTCATGGGTCTTACGCTTTATGTTACGTTGGAACCTTGCACTATGTGCGCAGGTGCGATCAGCCACGCACGTATAGGGCGGATAGTATATGGCGCATCGGATCCTAAAGGCGGGGCTATTGATAATGGCGTTAAGTTTTTCAGCCAGCATAGTTGCCATCACAAGCCAAGCGTGATGGGCGGCGTTCTTGGGAATCTTTGCGGTCAAATGCTGAAAGACTTTTTTAAAGCCCGCCGACGATGAGACCGACGCTTAGGGAATATGTTGCAACGCAGTCTACCAATCCAACGATTATGTCAGGTCAGACTTGGGGCTATATATTTGGTGCGCTGGGCGTAGCGCTGTTTTCCTTAAAAGCGATTTTCGTAAAACTCGCCTATCAGCCAGCCAGCGGCATGGCCGAAAACCAGATTGACGCCATTACACTGATGGCTCTTCGGCTTGGGTTTTCCATGCCGGTCTATTTGCTGATTTTCTATATGGCTCTCAAAAAAAGCAAAGCCAATCATGAAGCCAGCCACACCATAAAGAACATGCTTCTGGCCGGCAGTTTAGGAATTCTTGGATATTATATATGCGCGTTTTTAGACATTCAGGCTTTGAAGTATGTTACAGCGCAGCTTGAGCGTCTTATATTATTCACCTACCCTGTCTTTGTTGTTATCATCAGTGCCATATTCCTGGGTCTGCGTCCCAAACCTTTATCAATTTTAGGGATTGTCATCGGTTATCTCGGTATTGTGGTAATCTTTGCTGGCGGGGATATTACCGAAGGATCCAATCTGTGGTTGGGTACAGGGATGTTATTAGCTTGCGCCTTATTATTTGCTAGCTTTCAGGTCCTCGCAAAACCGATGATTGCCCGGCTCGGTAGCACTGTCTTTACCTGCTGCGCTATGATGATGGCAGGCACAATCATTTTTACGCATTTGATTACGCAAAACATTATTCAAGGTACTTTCGGTGTGCCTGAATTACCACCGCGGATATGGCTACTTGGTATCGCCATGGCGTTTTTCTCAACACTTATACCGTCTTTTTTAGTCAACATCGCTATTGGGCGTATAGGCCCGCAAGCCACGGCCATGCTTGGCTTATTATCACCGGTAGCCACCATCTTTTTCGCAATTATATGGCTTGGTGAACCTTTTGGTCTTTATGACGGGATTGGAACCGTAATGACGCTGATCGGCATTGGGTTTTACAGCTGGTATTCCCGCCAAGACACTGCTCAGAACCAACCCGCCGCCCGGGCCAGATAAACAAATCCTATCACCGTTACGATATATTTTGTGTAGGATTTGAAGTTAATATCGCTCATGCGCTTAAGCACTTTAGTCCCAAGATATGTCCCTATAAATGCCGTTGGGATGGCCGCAGCGAATACCCATAGCGGCGGTAATGTCCCAAGTCCCGTTGCCCGTAGCAGTGGAATGCCAAAATACACGATTTTTACCATATGCGACACAAACATGGTCACTGCTTTGGTCGCGACAATTTCTTGCCGCGTCAAACCTGTTTTCACGTAAAAGAAATCCAATGCTGGCCCAGCAACGCCCGCCGTGATGTTGAGTGCAATCACCACGGCACCACAAAAAACAGCATGTAACGGCTTTTCCGCGTCACCCTGCATCCACCCTCGCGGCAACCAAAGCAAGAATGGGAGCAGACCAAGCAAAGTAAATAGCAAACGTTTATCGGGAATATAAGATACAAAAAACAAGATCAGGACAACAGGTAACGCGCCGATCAGTTTATAGCCCAACACATCCCAGCGAATATCAGGACGTAACAAGTAAGAACGCGACGCATTAGAAACACTTTGCACCGCGCCGTGAACAACCATCGCCTCTGACACGCCCATAAAGGTCGTGATTACAAACATGAATATCATGCCGCCAGCCATGCCGAAGATACCAGATATACAGGCTGTGATCAGCGCTGCGACTAATATGATGATAGCATAAGGCACAATTACTGCCCCTTTTGCCAAGGCCGGGAGGGGTAAGCCTTGCGCGCCGTTTTAACCCGGATATCATCACTGGAAAGATAGAGGTTGTGAGCCCCATATTTTTGAAGGTCCGACTGATCAAATATTCTCGCCTTGCATAGCCTGCGAGCCCTAGAGCCCAATCTTCTCTTAGGTATAATGATCAGGTCCGTCTCGCTACAATTTTCAATGATTTCAGTAGGATCAGTCAAAATTTTAATGACTTTATCCTTGATTGTGAGGACACATCCCAGATCATCACACTTTGCCAAACTACCTTCATACGTTTCCGTCTCAATGGTTTCCATCCCCATGTCTTCAATGAACTGACGCCGACCAAAACGGTCTGAGTTTCGCCGATCTACATATAATTTGGGACTATCACCTTCGTCCCAAATGGCAACCGCTCCATTTTCGGCGAGACGAATATCAGGATGCATCCGGAAAATCAGAACCCCCCAACACAAAAACATGGCGGCTATAGATACGAATTTAACCGGACTACGTCCTAAACAAAGTCCGGTAAATGCCAACCCAAATAGACCCATAACCCAGCCAGGGCCCGATGGCATATATTTCACGGCATAAGGAAGCCCCTGCACCCATTCCGAGACAATCAAAATTAAATCTATTCCCTGCCCCATAATCCAAAGCGGAGCGGCCTCTAGGCCAAACGGCATAGCCGCATATGATAGTAGTGCCGATGGCATGACCCAGAATGTAAAAATCGGCATGGCAAATAAATTTCCGAGCAAGCTATAAGTGGCTATGCGATTAAAATGCAGCACGGCAAACCCTGCTGTTGCGCCGCCGGCTACAATACTGGTGACTGTCAAAGCCTTGAAATGGTCGATCATGCGTCCCATCCATTTCTTTGGCCCTGTATAGACACGCCTCGCGTCCCAGGCACGATAAACAACAACCAAAGCTGTAACGGCTGCAAAGGACATCTGGAAACCTGGAGACAATAGACTTTCCGGATGAAAGCCTAAGGTCAGCAGTGCAGCTACCGCCACAGATCGTATGGAAAGGGCTCGGCGCTCCAATATGACCGCCATAAACACGATAACGGTCATGATAAAAGCGCGCTGAGTCGCAACGCTCGCTCCGGATAAGAACAGATATAATGTTGCTGAAACTATACCAATTACTGCAGCAGGTTTACGGATATCTAGACGACTGGATAATTGATAAAACCCTGCCAAAAGAAACGTAGCAAGACTGTATATACCACCTGCAACCAGTCCCATATGCAAGCCGGAAATAGCCAGAATATGAGCGAGCCCTCCCGCGCGCAGAGCATCAGTTTGTGTATCAGGCACCCAGCTCCGTATCCCCGTCAAAAGCGCCACTTGAAGACCCGCTGTATCAGAAGGCGCGGCTTGTCTTATACGCTCGGCCATAGCATAGCGAAAACGGCTCACTCTCTTTACCAATTGGCTTTTAACGCCAATGTCAGATGGTTCGGTTGAGACTGGCTTTGATACCATATAGCCATAACCGCCTGTTCGCTGAAAATAAGCCCGTCTCGCCGGGTTGTAGCCTCCTGCGATGGCCGGTGATGGCGGAGCCTTGATAGCCGCTCGAAAATTGACCCTGTCACCAACTCGAAACCGATTATCAAAACCAGTCACCCGTACCCGCGCCGGAGTTCGCTCAGTTTCCAAGTTTTCAATTGCCGTGACTTCCACTAACCACCGGCTGCGTTTTCCAGAGACGTCAATGGCCCGTATCCATCCAATAACATTATAGCTGCGCTCATAACTGGGTAGTCGGGGTGTATCAGCGGCTGATGTGTGCCAAGTCGCACGGCCAATCCCTAACACCGCAATAAAAATCAACCCTATAATATCTATACGGTCAGAGCCTGCGCGCACAGCTATTCCGACGAGCCCTGCCAGAAACCCTATCAATCCCCATAAAGCCTTAGGGGCAGGCTCGAATGGCAAGGCAAAATATACACCTATGCCAATCCCAAAAGCGATCACGGCCCATTCAAACCGAGGGCCCAGCCACGTCAACAGATTTTCAAAGATAGAAAATCCTTTCTAATTTCACTGGAAACCGACCAATAATCCTTGTGATTTTCCCCTTCTCCCCATAAGAGAAGCCCAGATATACCTTATAGGCCATTTTCCATTATGACCACGGCAAAAGTCGTTACGCGTTTCGCCCCTTCTCCAACGGGCTATCTGCACATAGGCGGTGCTCGCACAGCGCTATTTTGCTGGCTTTATGCTCGCAAGATGGGCGGTGACTTTCGACTTCGCATCGAAGATACAGATCGTGAAAGATCCACACCTGAGGCTACGCAAGCTATTTTGGATGGTATGGAGTGGCTTGGGCTCGAACATGACGGAGCGATTGTTTATCAAAGTCGCAATGTGGATGATCATGTTAAAGCGGCCCAAAATCTTCTGGATCGCGGTCATGCTTACCGGTGTTATTGCACCCCCGAAGAGCTCGATTCTCTGAGAACCTCTGCGCGTGAAGCAGGCCATGCTTTTCGTTCTCCCTGGCGTGATGGTGATCAAGCCGAACCTGCTGGTACGCCTTATACAATTAGGTTCAAAGTCCCTGAAGGCGAAACAAGCATCCGCGACCATGTGCAAGGCGAGATTACTTGGGATAATAAAAACTTTGATGATCTGGTTCTTCTGCGGGCAGATGGGACGCCCACATACATGCTGGCAGTTGTGGTGGATGATCATAATATGGATGTCACTCATGTCATACGTGGTGATGATCATCTTATTAATGCAGGACGGCAGACACAAATTTATCAGGCTTTAGGCTGGGACGTTCCGAGCTGGGCGCATCTCCCACTGATACACGGCCCAGATGGTAAAAAACTTTCTAAACGCCACGGCGCGCAGGCTGTAACTGATTTTAGAGATATGGGTTATGCACCTCAAGGTTTACGCAACTACCTGCTCAAGCTGGGCTGGTCGATTGATGATCAGGAAATCTATACAGATACTCAGGCAATCAACGCTTTCACTCTTGAAGGCATTAATAGCGCCCCTGCCCGTCTGGATTTTGATAAAATGGATCACATCAACAGTGAGCACTTCAAAACGGCTTCTGATCAAGATTTGCTGTCAGGCCTAAGACCATTTTTACATAACATATCCGATCATAAGCTGTCACGTGTGCAAAATGCTATGCCAAGCCTGAAAACCCGTGCAAAAAATTACAAAGATATGGCTGCAAAAGCCGCCTATCTTTTACTGGATAGGCCTCTGGAAATTACTGGAAAGGTCGCCAAATCATTACGACGCGAAGGCGCTAAGGACCACATTACGGCACTTTTACCAAAATTTGAGGTGCTATCAGACTGGACCACCGAGAACATCCATAAAATATTAGCGGACTATGCCTCGGATAATGAGCTTGGCTTTGGTAAATTCGGGCAGCCTTTACGCGCAGCCCTTACAGCCGGACATCCATCGCCAGACCTATCTGATGTTCTGGCTTACCTTGGTAAAGAAGAGACTATTGGGCGCTTGCAAGATGCCCTTAAAATCACATAAAAAGAAAGAACTGGAGCGACAATATGGAAAATAAAATCGAAAACATTGGTACCGCAAAGGTCTCTGTAGGTTCAGATAATTACGAGCTACCAATTTACAAAGGCAGCATGGGCGCGCCCGGTATTGATGTGCGTTCGCTCTATAAGCAATCCGGCCATTTCACTTTTGATCCTGGATATACATCAACATGCTCAACTGAAAGCCAGATCACATATATTGATGGCGGCAAAGGCCAGCTTCTTTACCGCGGCTACCCCATTGAACAACTTGCCGAAAAATCCACATTTCTCGAAGTTGCTTACCTTCTCATTAATGGTGATCTTCCAGACAAATCCCAGTTCCAGAAATTTAAAAGGTCAATCACGCATCACACTATGCTGCATGATCAGGTTGAGAGCTTTTTCCATGGTTTCCGACGTGATGCGCACCCTATGGCCATGCTGTGCGGAACAGTCGGTGCCCTTTCTGGCTTTTACCATGATGATGCGCACACCACTGAGGATCAGGCCCGTAATATTGCCATGCATCGCTTGATCGCGAAAATGCCAACATTAGCAGCACGTGTTTACAAATATTCCATCGGTCAGCCTCACGTTTACCCGCAAAATCATCTCTCTTATTCTGAGAATTTCCTGAATATGTGTTTCTCCGTACCGGCAGAACAATATAAAGTCAGCCCGACTATCGCGCGCGCTATGGATAAAATTTTTATTTTGCATGCTGACCATGAGCAAAACGCTTCCACATCTACAGTTCGCCTCGCAGGTTCATCGGGTGCCAACCCTTACGCCTGTATCGCAGCTGGCGTTGCCTGTCTTTGGGGACCGTCACATGGCGGAGCCAATGAAGCCTGCCTTAATATGTTACGCGAAATTGGTACAGTTGACCGTATTCCCGAATTTATTGCCCGCGCCAAGGATAAATCCGATCCGTTCCGTCTTATGGGCTTTGGTCATAGGGTTTATAAAAACTTTGATCCACGCTCTCGGGTCATGCAAAAAGTCGCCCATGAAGTCTTAGAGGAATTGGACCTTAGCGATCCAATCTTGGATGTAGCCAAAGAACTCGAGAAAATCGCCCTCGAAGACGAATATTTCATCGCCAAGAAACTATATCCTAATGTGGATTTTTATTCTGGCATCGTTCTAAACGCATTAGGGTTCCCGACATCTATGTTTACAGTTCTATTTGCGCTTGCCCGTACGGTTGGCTGGATATCTCAGTGGAACGAAATGCTGGAAGATCCAAGTCAGCGTATCGGCCGACCCCGTCAGATATACACGGGGCCCACTGAACGGGACTATGTAGAAATCAATAAGCGCTAAGCTAGTTTAAAATTTTTAAAATCGCGGAGGCGGCTTTTGCACTGGCAGAGCCGCCTTTTCCTTTCATAATGGCGGCCTGTTGCACCAACGCCTGTGAGCTAATGATACGGAGCTCATCATCGTCCAAATACTGACTAACAGCATCCCTTAAAACATCTGCGCGCACATCGCCTTGCATAAATTCCGGCATTAGAAGCTTATCAGCAGATATATTCACCAAGGAAATATAATCGGGTTTAAACAGTCGCCTGGCAAAGAAAAAAGTCACAGGACTGAGCTTATAGGCGACAACTGTAGGCACACCCATCACCGCCAATTGTGTAGTCACAGTTCCCGAACAGGCCATCGCTACATCAGCGCTGCTAAACAAGTCATATTTCTCCGCCTCAGGTAATAAGTTTAATTTTTTCAGGCGCTCATCTTTTTCCACATGAGACAGAACCATATCGCGGACACCGTCTGAAAGAGGGCTCGCCATAATTAAATCAGGATACATATCTGACAGCCTTGATACCGTTTCAAGAAATGGGTCCATCAGACGCTCTATTTCAGCGGGACGACTGCCAAATAACACAGCCAGGATTCGGCTATCCGCCTTGATATTATGGCGCGTTTTAAAATCGGTTTTGTTTGACGGGGTGAACCCATCATCAAACATAGGATTACCGACAAAAGTAACCGGCAAACCATGTTTCGTAAAATACGGCGCGTCAAAACTGTGAATCGATAAGAGATGATCCACATGCCGTGCTAGAATACGTGCTCGTCCTTCGCGCATAGCCCACACTTGCGGCGCCACATATTTGATAATTTTCCCGGCAAATCCCCGCCTCTTTAGAAGCTTGGAAACGCGTATCATGAAGCCCCAACTATCAATCAAAACGACGGCGTCAGGACCTGCATCCATAATCATATCAACAGCTTCCCGCACTTTTGTAATGACCTTAGGATAAGCTTTTAAGGCCTCTGTAAATCCCAAAATAGCCAGCGGAGAAATATCGTAATCATTGGATATTCCGGCCCTAGCCATAGCTGCTCCGCCTATACCACTGAGTTCAACATGATCATTAGGCTTCAGCTCATCAATAAGCTCAGCTCCCAGACGATCACCGGATGGTTCAACCGCTACGATAAATATGGATTTTTTTACATTACTCATTTTCTGCTGGCGGCAGGCCAACAATAAAGACACCAGCCTGGTCTGCCGCTTCTATGACAGCATTACGGTCCATAACAAATGCATTACCAGCCTCAACAATAATCCCGGCAAGTCCTGACTTGGATGCTAGCTTCACAGTTTCAACCCCTATAGTTGGAAGATCCACCCGGCTCTCTTGGCCTGGCTTCACCATTTTAGCCAAGATCCCACTGCGAGCTTGTTCATGTCCACGAAGACTGTCAGGAAGTCGGGCTACGCGGCGAAGCATTGCATCTGTCCCCTCTTGTGCCTCAACAGCCAACACCAGACCTAAATTAACAACAGCCCCTTGCCCAATATCCAGTGCCCCTATTTGACGAGCAATTTGCATGGCTTTTTCCGCGTCATTTTTATGGTCCGCCGTCATTTTATGCATGCCGAGGTGACCAGACGGCATTAAAAGACTTTTACAAATGTCCTGCGGAGCCAATATTGAAAAGCCTTCTTTTTCAAAGGCTTTTACGATGTATTTAAGCAGGGCATCATCCCCGTCTTTAGCGGCCTTGATAGCTCCAGGTAGTCGGGTCAATGTTTTGAAGTCCGGTTTAAGCTTCTTAAAATCCGGCCTTGAGACATTCCCAGCAAAACACACATGACTGACATCTGCCTTTTTGAACGCCCTTGTGATTTTTCCAAATTCTCCCAACCGGAAAAATTTGTGGTCAATGCCAGGCACGGACAAATCAGTGCCATCTAATTGCGCAATAAAAATACCATGCCCGTCGGCTTGAGCTGCCGCAATAACAGCTTTGGGAAGATCGCCGCCGCCTGCCAGTAAACCTATTTTCATGATATGCCTGTATGCGGCATACAAATGCGCCGCTTTTCCTGAGCGCGGATGAACTCAACAATATCCATCACCAGTTCATGGTCTTTGTAAAGGCGTGCTGTATCATCAAGCCGTTCAGCAAATGTGCCCTCAACTGCAAATAAGAGCCTATAAGCAGACCGTAAGTCACGAATAGTTTTTTTATCAAATCCCCGACGCTTCAAACCAATGACATTAAGCCCTGCCAAATGGGCAGCGTTACCAACAACAGAACCATATGGAATGACATCTGACGTGACTGTAGCCATGCCGCCAATGAAAGCATGAGCCCCTATTCGCGTGAACTGATGTATAGCGCACAACCCGCCTAATATAGCATGATCCCCAATTGTGACACAGCCGCCAATTTGAGCCCCATTGGAAACGACTACATTATTACCCATCTGGCCTTCATGCGCCAAATGAGACCCAACCATCATATAGCAGTCATCGCCAATTATGGTGTCACGCTTGCCTGCATCAGAACCCGGATGCACATTCACCAACTCGCGAAAAACATTACGTTTTCCGATGATCAGCCGAACATCGCCACCTTTATGCTTAAAATCCTGAGGCGGATGCCCCAGCGAAACAAAGGGATAAAGTTCACAATCCTCGCCAATTTCCGTATGGCCATCAATATTCACCTGACTAACGAGACGGACGTTTTTATGTAATTTCACATTTGAACCGACGACACATAGTGGCCCGATATACACGCCTTCATCAAGCTCTGCCTTAGGGTCTACAAATGAACTAGGATGGACGAATGTTGCCATTATTTACTTTCAAAACTCATATGCGCGGCAGAAAAATCTACACTAGCAACTAATTTTTCTGCGACTGTCACTTTACCTGTGAACTTGTAAAACGGAAGGCGGCGGCGAGCAATTTCGACGTCTACAATCATTGTTTCACCGGGATACACAGGCTTTTTAAATTTGGCACTATCGATCCCAGAAAATCCCATAAATTTTCCTTCAGGTAATCCATCGGATAATGCAACCAGCAAAGCCCCTGCTTGCGCTACTGTTTCAATAATCAGAACACCAGGCTGTATAGGCATATTGGGGAAATGCCCGTTCAAATAATGGGCCTCGGGCTTAACCAAAGATGAAACTCGAATGGTATCGGCGGATAAGTCCATGACTTCATCCACAAACAACATCGGTTCCCGATGTGGCAAGTGTTTCTGAATCTCATCTCTACCCAAAGGCATTTTCATGGGTTTTAGACTTTCTTTTTCTTGATAAGCTTACGGGTAGCACTAATCATACGCATATGATCCCGGATTGGCTGTGCCGGTGTACCGCTCCAGATTTCGCCTGCAGGAATATTATGCATAACGCCTGCAGAAGCTGCAATTTGAGCGCCGTCACCTACATTGATGTGATCAGCCAAACCTACAGCGCCTCCCATCAGAACATTCTTACCCACATGACAACTTCCTGAAATTCCTGTGTGCGCTGCAATCATGGAACCGGATCCAATTTTACAATTATGAGCAATTTGAACCTGATTATCAATTTTGACATCATCGCCAATCACTGTATCTCCTAAAAATCCGCGATCAATACAGGTATGGGCACCAACGCGCACGCGATCTCCTAATATGGCACGTCCAATATGAGGCAGCGCCACAATGCCGCTCTCATCACCATCCATCCCAAAGCCTTCGCCGCCAATTTGGGCCCCGGATTTTATTATGCAGAAAGCCCCTAGCTCGGCACATTGTATAACAACGTGGCTTTCCAGATGGCAATTCGCGCCAATTTTCACCCCTGGTCCGATGACGCAAAAAGGGCCAACTAAGGCACCAGAGCCGATTACCGCTCCTTCACCAATAATGGCGGTTGGATGAACTTTAGCTTCAGCACCTATGGAGGCTTTGCCCGCATAACCAACTGATTTTTGATGGATTAGGCGACTGACAACCCGCGCGAAATGCGCCCGAGGCGTACTGGAAATCAAGGGTATGATACTTTGTTCGCTGACGTCAGATGCCAGCTTCTCAGTTGTAAAACAAGCCGTTGCTTTAGAGCCTGTTAAATCTGTTTTATGCTTAGCATTGGCCAGGAATGTAATCGTTCCTGAAATCGCGTCACGTAAATCAGAAGGCCGGTGAATAATTTCGTCCAAAAGAGCCGATGATATTAGCGGCTCAACATTTAAACCCGAGAGTAATTCACCCAAAGAAAAAGGCCCGGCACTATCATAGAATGGACTATCTGACATAGTCTGTTCCTACGACAGGCCAGGCCTGAAAGAAAGTCTGTTTAAGACCTATTTACGTGCGATGCGTTCACGCGAGACAGAAACCGTGCGCATTTGACTATTCAAACGGCTAAGCACGACGTCAGTTATATCAGCAGGCTGACCGTAGATAACAAGTGAGCGGTCAAGAACCACATCAGCGTTGCGCTCTGCCACGATTGTTTGCAAAATTGATTCAAGCTGCTTGCCAACTTTTTGAAATGCAACAGCTTCTGTTTTTCTAAGCTCAGCCTCTTTATAGCGAGCTTCAACCTGCTGCTTTTGAGACTTTTGCATCAGATCAGAAAAACGGCTTTTAAGGTCAGGACGAGTTGATAAATCAGGTGTTGCGCCCAAAGCCTTGATCTCTGCCTCTAACGTTTTACCTTGTGACTCAAGCGGCGATGCAGCGGCCTTGAGTTCGCTTTTCATAGTGTTTGCAATTGAATCAACTTGTCGTTTGATATGCTTGCCAACCTCAGATTCCGTTAGAACCCGTTGCTGATCAACAACGAGGATAGTGCTTTGAGCATAAGCCGCAGCGCTGATAAACAGCGACGCGAAGAGCGCAAACATTGCGCTAAGTAACTTGCTAGTATGTGTCATGATTAGAACCTTGTTCTTGTAGTAAACTGGAACGACTTGCGTTCATCATAGGGATATTTTTGCAGAGGCTTAGTGAAGTCGAATCGAATAGGGCCAAACGGTGACTCCCAGAAGATACTGGCACCCGCGACGGAACGAATTGAAAGCTCGTCCACAATAAATTCACCAAGTACATCATTATCAATGTTAGCTGCCGTAGTTCCTAAAAATTCATCATCTAACAGACCCACAGTGCCTGCCTCGACGAATAAGCTACCCAAAAGACTGGAAATGCCAAGCGGAAAACTCACCTCAGCTGCAGCTAAGCCATAAGCGTTACCACCGAGCGAATTCCGGCGTATAAGCTGCGTTCCGGCTTGTGTAATGCCTTCTCCACCACTTGCCAGCGAGTTGTCACTGGCTGCGTTTAGCTGATCCAATGTGCTGTAAAGGTTGCCATCTGAACCTAACGCGACCCGGTTTACAACGCGCGGACCGATACCAGCATTGTCATAACCTCTGAAATCATAATTGCCTTTGAAGAAGCGATCATTAATTTGAACGGGTTCACCGCCCCACCCCGTAATATAGCCACCTGATAGTCGGGCACTCGCGATCACGTTTTTCGCAAGGCCACGGTAGGCATTTGCGGTCATATCAGTACGCAAATATTTCACATCCCCGCCAATACCAGCAAAGTCCTGAGACAAACGCATATCGAAGCCTCTGGATGGTGTGATCGGATCATTGCGGCGATCCCAGCCAAAAGTATAGCCGAAAATGGAGGAATAACGATCCTCATAAGGCCTTCCTGTGGTCGGATCACACAAAGAACTTGTGTTGATGCTACTGGCACCCTGACAGGTTGCCAACGGGACTTCGATACTCTCTTTGCGAAGAGAGTACCGCGTCGACAGGCTTGTATATTCAGTCACAGGGAATGCGAGCGTAAGCTGTCCGCCTGTACGTCTTTGACGGAAATTAGCCTCATCAAGAAAATCAAGATTGACATCGAATAGCTCTACACCCGCCGCCAGATTTCGCCCAAGGAATCTAGGTTCGGTGAAGCGTAAATCAATTTCGCGGCGATTTGAGCTTGATCGTATGACAAACCGCATAAGTTGCCCACGACCTCTGAGGTTCCGCTGCGTAATAGAAAGGTCAACCAGGAAGGCATCTGCTGATGAAAAACCGGCACTGAAGGATAGCTCACCTGTTGGCTGCTCCTTAACGCTGACTTTCACAATAGCTCTGTCAGGTGTGCTACCCTGCGTTTCTTCGATCTCAACTTCTTCAAAGAATCGCAAGGCGCGAACCTTGTTTTTGGATCTATCCAGTAGAACCCGGTTAAAAGCGTCGCCTTCAACAAGCTCCATTTCGCGCCGGATAACATAATCCAGTGTCGTCGTATTACCGACAATATCAATTCGCTCAATATATACGCGCGGTCCTTCAACCAGATTAAAGACCAGATCCACAGTTTTGGTGTCTCGATTGCGCTTAATTTCAGGCTGAATGTCAACAAAGGCATAACCGGCGGTACCGGCTGCAAATGTCAAAGACTCGATAGCATCTTCAACTTCACTGGCCTTATAAATTTGGCCCTCTTTGATCCGTACGATCCGTTTTAGGAAATCTTCATTCAGCTCATCGAGTTCTGTTTCCACATCAATATCGCCCCAGCGGTATTCTTCACCTTCATCTAAGGTAAAGGTGATGTAGAAATCATCTTGATCAGGTGTGAGTTCGGCAACAGCGGATACAACACGGAAATCCGCAAAACCTCGGTCCGTATAAAACTTACGGAGCTGTTCCCGATCATATTCAAGACGGCCTGGGTCATAATTGTCATTTGAGGAGAAAAACTTCCACCAAGACGATTCAGCCGTAACAATTTCGCTGCGAAGGCGCTTATCTGAGAACTCATTATTTCCAATAAAGTTGATACGCTTCACGCCTGTAACCGGACCTTCCGCAATTTCGAAAATCAAGTCTACGCGGTTCTGAGGTTGTTGAACCACCTTTGGTTCAACTGTCGCTGCAAACCGTCCAGATTGGCGGTATAATTCGATAATACGCTGAACGTCAGCCTGTACATTGGCGCGCGTAAAAATGGACCTCGGCTCAGCTTCAATCTCATCTGTAATTTTGTCTGTCTTGAGGGATTTGTTCCCTTCGAGAATGACCCGGTTGATAATTGGATTTTCAACCACGCGAATCAAAACATTGCCATCACGCGGTTCAATCAACACATCAGCAAACAGGCCTGTCGCATATAGCGTTTTGACGGACAGATCGATTCGGTCTTCGCTATATGGATCACCAGGCGCAAATAAAAGATATGAGGCAACCGTATTAGCCTCAACACGCTGGTTCCCCTGCACCTGGATTGTTTTGATAATAGTTGGCGCCTGCATTTGCGGCGCAGCAGGAGCTGTTTCCTGAGCGTATACGGGCAAATAGGCCCCAAAACACACCAGGCTGGTCAGTACAGCACACAGAATACGGACGTTCACTGTTTTAATCACATTCAAACCCATTTTTTCATGATTCAGGAGTCATGCTGCCCACATAGGCAATGTCATTCACTGTGAAGTAAATCAGCAATGTAGCAATCACTGCCAACCCGATCCTAAATCCGTACTCCTGTTTTTGTTCACTCAGCGGACGTCCCGCGACAGCTTCATACCCGTAGTACAGCAAATGTCCACCGTCGAGTGCGGGAATTGGCATTAAATTTGCGACACCTAATCCGATAGAGATGGATGCCGCGAGGGAAAACAGGACATTGAAAAGTATGGATAGTTTTCGCTTAAGCCCAACATCAAGTTTAACGACGTCTACAGCTGATTTGCCTGTAACGGTCGCTATCCTCACAGGCCCGCCAAAAGCCTTGCCATTTTCTTTGCCCTGAAAGATGCGTCCTATATAGGTTCCGGTCGTCGTAATCGTTCCGGAAAACCGTTTGATCCCATATTTCATAGCTGACCCAACAGTATGGTCGACGGCCTCGCGTTCACCGCCAATCCCTACCCCCATAGTCCCTACAGCAGTGATGCCGCCTAATGCGTCTCGCCTCTCTTGGCGTCTGGGCGTTACTTTTAGCGTAACCTTCTCTCCGTTTCGGTCAATTACAGCGTCCATCTCAACGCCGCTGCGTACCACCACATATTCGACAAGATCCTGATATTCAGAGACGTCTTTTCCGTTCAGGGTTAAAATTCGATCCCCGACCTTAATACCGGCCGCCTCAGCTGCGCTACCGGCTTGAACAGACCCGACCAAAGAAGGCGTTCTATATTCTGTATAAATAAGAGCCAATGTGGCAAACATGAAAATAGCCAATAAGAAATTGGCCATGGGGCCAGCCAAAGCAATCAATGCACGTTGCCAGACGGGTTTGAAATGATAGCAATCCTCAATTTGAGCTGAGTGCCCCTGGGCCATAAGTTCAGACTTAATCTCTTTAAGCCGCTCTGTGTCCGGGTTACTGGCCGCGCCTGCGTCCCCTAGGAATTTGACATAGCCCCCCAATGGAATCCGTCCGATCGCCCATTCCGTACCTGACTTTGCCTTCCACTTGGCCAGAGGTTTCCCAAAACCGATAGAGAACCTCTCCACGGCTACACCGAATAGCCGCGCAACCGAGTAATGTCCAAGCTCGTGGAAAAACACCAGAAAGGATAATACCACCAGAAAACTGGTGATGAAAACCAAGGATAAAAGCATAAAAGATAGCATGAAAGTCTCAAAACTCTGTTCTGGCTCTTTTGGGCTATTTTAGCGTCTATCTCAAGCGTTTCATCTGGTCAGTTGCAGTTCGGCGCGCCAGTGCATCCACTGCAAGAATTTGCTCTATACCGCTTGCCGTACAAGTCTCTCCGGCCAAAGCGCTTAAAGTCGACTCCACTAACTCTGAAATCTGGGTAAATTCAAGCTTTCGATCCAGAAAAGCAGCAACGGCAATTTCATTCGCTGCATTGAGTATATTGGGTGCATGTCCGCCCGATTCCAAGGCCTGCCGGGCTAATCCAAACGCCGGGAAGCGATCTTGATCAAGTTCGAAAAATGTCAGCCCAGATAATTTCGTTAAATCCAGTCGTTCTACAGGCGCCTCAATTCTTGATGGCCAGCCCAAAGCATAAGCAATTGGAGTGCGCATATCCGGGCTGCCCATTTGCGACAAAACTGATCCATCCACATATTCCACCATAGAATGTACGATGGACTGCGGATGTATGAGCACATCAATTTCAGCGCTTGGCCGATTAAACAAATGCGCAGCTTCAATCAGTTCCAATCCCTTATTCATCATAGTCGCGGAATCAATGCTGATTTTCGCGCCCATATTCCAAACAGGGTGTTTAAGGGCGTCTTCCGGTTTAATATTCCCCATATCCTTTAATGGGAATGTTCTAAAGGGCCCGCCGCTCGCCGTTAAAATAAGGCGGCGCACGCTTTTGGGATTATCCTGATCCAACACCTGAAATATTGCATTATGTTCCGAATCTACAGGCAATAGAACTGCTTCAGATCTGGCGACTTCGCTCATCACAAGGTCGCCTGCACAAACAAGGCATTCCTTATTAGCCAGACCTATATGTATACCCTGCCGAACAGCTTCAAGCGTAGGTTCAAGGCCAGCGGCCCCGATAATAGCTGCCATGGTGAAATCTGCGGGGCGGCGACCAGCCTCTTTTAAAGCCTCCGGTCCAATTCCAACTTCTATGCTGGTATCTTTTAAATAACCTTTCAGGTCAGCAGCGTTGTCTTCCGATCCGAGCGCCACAAATTCTGCGTCAAATTCTATAGCCTGCTCAGCTAACAACTTGGCATTATTATGAGCCGTTAAAGCAATAACTTTATAGGTGCCGGTTTCAGCCCGGCGAAGGATGTCCAGCGTGTTTCGTCCGATCGATCCAGTCGATCCCAAAATACTTACACGCCGGCTCATTTTAAATCAGACCCTGAAATGACCATACATGTCGTAAAAGCATCACGACCAGAACAACCAGGATAAGCGAATCAAGACGATCTAAAAGACCTCCATGTCCCGGCATGATGTCGCCGGCATCTTTCACATCCATACGGCGTTTAACTCCGCTTTCAATAAAATCACCTATCACAGATATAAGTACGATCGGCAATGCAATCAGCGCTGCCATTAAGGGCCCCATTTTCAAGCAAAAGCCATATAAACCACCTATTACCACCCCTAATAGGATGCCGGATAAAAGGCCTGACCAGGTTTTTTTGGGACTTAATTTTGGCGCTAATTTTGGGCCTTGAAAATAACTGCCTCCAAAATAGGCACCAACATCCGCAGCAATCACAATTAAAATCAAATAAAGCAATAATTTAAAGCCATATTCTTCAATTCCGCTTCCCGATCCGCGCAAAGCAATAATAGCTACAATAGGAAGAACCAGATACAAAACGCCCATAAAAGCCCATCGCGCTTCGCCGGCCCGTCTACGCCGTTCAAAAAAGGCCAAAACTGAGCCTGCCAAAACAATAGGGAAAATATATTTGGCTTGGTGGGTGTAATAATAGGTCAACGCCGCCACTAGGCTGGCGCATGGAATGGCAAACGCCACCCATCCGCTATCCGGGTCCGTCATTTTCACCCATTCCCAAATAAGACGAACGCCCAATACTACGGCCAGTATGGCCCAGGAATGCCCGCCAAAATAAAACGGTACAAAACAAACGGCAGCCAATGTCAGGGCAGATATGGCTCGCAAACCTAAATTCTTCCACGTCTTATTGGTTACGGGCTCAGGCATCTAGTTAAGCAACTTCCGCATCATTAAGGGTACCAAAGCGGCGGTCTCGACGCTGAAAATCTTGGATCGCCTCAATTAAGTGAGACTTAGAAAAATCAGGCCACAATACATCAGTAAAAACATATTCAGAATAGGCCGATTGCCATAACAGAAAATTACTGGTTCGGTGTTCACCACTGGTCCTTATCACAAGGTCCGGAGCAGGAACGCCAGCAGTATCCAAATATTGCTCTAAGGTTTTCTCGCCCAGATTATTCATATCTTCGCCAGCTGCGGCGGCTTTTCCAATCGCGCGAATAATTTCGTCACGTCCGCCATAATTAAAAGCGATATTCAATCCAAATGCCGTATTATTTGCTGTTTGAGCTTCCACCTTTTCGACGATTTTTAAAACGTCAGACGGCAGCCCCTCCCGTGAACCTAAGACACGAATACGTACATTGTTTTGGTTAAGCTTTTCAAGATCAGCATCGACATACTGTTTTAGTAAACCAAACAGGGCTGCTACTTCAGCCTTTGGGCGTTGCCAATT
>JAHDGM010000043.1 GCA_020627655.1 Hellea sp. | reverse complement strand
ATCGCTGGCAACGAGCAGCTTTAAGTCACCGTCTTTGAATTCAGCCAGTGTTTTCATGCGTAAAGATTGCGCAAGGTCGCCGTGGATAGGCGCAGCTGAGTGACCATGCACGGTTAGGGATTTTGCTACGATATCAACGTCTTTTTTACGGTTGCAAAAAACGATACCGTTTTTCACGTCGCTATTATCGATGATCCATCGGAGCGCTGTGCGTTTTTGCTTGGCATCAGATGATGGCATACGGACGATTTTTTGCGTGACAGTGTCGGCAGTTTTATTCTCTCTCGCCACTTCGACGGTTACAGGCTGGTGTAAAAATTGATCAACCAGTCTTTTTATTTCATTCGGCATGGTCGCTGAAAAGAACAGGACCTGGCGCGTAAAAGGAGTAAGCTTAAATATTCTTTCTATATCGGGAATGAAACCCATATCCATCATACGGTCGGCTTCATCAACGATCAAAGTTTGTACACCGGTCAAAAGAACCTTGCCTCGGTCAAACTGATCCAGAAGGCGTCCAGGGGTCGCAATAAGTATATCAACACCACGAGTCAGTTTCAGGTTTTGCTCGACAAAAGAAACACCCCCGATCAATAGCGCCATTTCGAGCTTGAGATATTTTCCGTAGAGCTCAACATTTTCGGCAACCTGCGCCGCCAGCTCTCGGGTTGGGCATACTATCAAACATCTTGGCATCCGGGCTCTGGCACGTCCTTTTGAGAGCTTGTGCATGGTAGGCAAGGTGAACGCGCCGGTTTTTCCTGTGCCGGTTTGAGCGATGCCGAGAACATCGCGCCCCTGTAAGGCGGGTGGTATAGACCCTGCCTGAATCGGTGTTGGCTTTTCATAGCCCATATCATCTAAAGCTTTTTGAATTTTGGGTTCAAGGCCAAGCTCTGCGAAAGTGATATCCGCAGGTTTATCAGTGTCAGGCATGTCGGTTTCAGTATCTGAGCTCAAAATAGGCTTTCAGTTCTTATCAATGCCGCGCAACATACTCATAGACTTTGTCAGGTCAAGGACGATAATTACACTGGTTTTTGTGCTGCTCGGTGCTTATATCTGGGCCGAACTTAGGAGGCAGTAGATGCAGGCATGGCGCAAAAAACTTGTTGAAGGCTATCAGGCTTTTCGGGCAGGGGATTATAATTCACAAAAAGCCCTCTACGAGAAGCTTGGAACTCACGGGCAGAATCCAGATATAATGCTGATCGCTTGTGCCGATAGCCGCGTGGACCCGACAGATATTTTTGATGCTTACCCTGGAGAAATGTTTGTCGCCAGAAATGTGGCCAATATCGTTCCGCCCAGTGGTAATGACGAAGCCTATCACGGTACTTTAGCTGCTATTGAATATGCTGTTACAGTTCTTGAGGTGGATGTGATCGTAGTTATGGGCCATGAAAGCTGCGGCGGAATTGCCGGTTGTCTAGCGGGAATGGGCGAAGAAAATAATACAGGTTATGTGGGTAGCTGGGTTTCAATCCTAAATGATGCCAAGAATGAGCTTGTTCGGAAGATGGATAATCGGGGTAATCTTCAATACGAAATGGAGCTCGAAGGAATTCGGCAATCCATCCGCAATTTGATGACATATGATTTTGTCTCTGATGCCGTTGAAGCGGGGCGTTTAACCTTGCAAGGGGCTTATTTTGGAATTGTTTCAGCAAAGCTTATGCTCGCCGACGATGATGGCGAGTTTCAAGAAGTGCCGATTCAATAATTATTAAGCCACCAGTCCAAATTTTTTAAGCACTGGCACAACGCCTTCAGCGGGGTCGACTTTGATACTTGTTATCCCCATAGCCTGCGCTGCCATAACGTTTTCCGTCGTGTCATCAAAAAACCAAACGTCTTTTGGGGTAACCTGCAGATCATTCAGGACTGCCTGATAACAATCTGGATTCGGTTTTGCGCTGTGAATGATGTGTGAGGCGTAGGCTTTATGGAAGAGTGTTTCGCAATCTAAATACCGACCTAAATGGGTCCAGTGCATGGCATTCGTATTGGATAAACAGGCTGTTATATAATCTGCTTTAAGTGCTGTAATTACGTCAGTGACGGCCTCGTAAGGCGCGCCGACCCACTGGTTCCAGAGGGTTTTAAGTTCCGGTAGTGTGTGGTTCAGATCAAATATACGTGCAAGCTCTCTTAGAAACATGTCTGCATGCCCATAGCCGCGCTCATATTGCTGAAATATCTTAGACGCGCTGAGCTCAGACTTTACGCAGACAATGGAACGGCCGCTTAATTTTGATAGCTCTTCAATGCCGGTCCAGCGGACAACCACACCGCCCAAATCAAAAAGTAAGACTTTTGGGCGCGCCCGCTTAGGCGGCATGCGGAGCAGCAGCTTTTACGTCGTCCGTAACCTTGCTTTCAAACTTGGTAAAGTTCTCGATAAACATCCCAACCAGTTTTTGCGCTTGTAAGTCATATGCAACTCCATCACTCCATGTAGAGCGCGGTTCAAGTAGAGCATTGTCCACGCCATTGATGGATGTAGGAACTTCAAAGCCAAAATTGGTGTCTTTGCGATAGTTCGCAGTTGCTAGCTCCCCTTCAAGTGCTGCGTTTAACATTCTGCGCGTTGCTTTGATTGGCATGCGGTAACCCGTTCCATATGGGCCTGCGGTCCAGCCGGTATTAACGAGCCAGCAGTTTACATTGTGCTCGGCGATTAAGTCGCGCAAAAGCTCGCCATAAATCACGGGATGACGCGGCATAAATGGCGCGCCAAAACAAGCGGAAAATGTAGCGGTAGGCTCAGTAACACCTTTTTCTGTACCTGCAACTTTGGCGGTGTAACCTGATAGGAAGTGGTACATAGCTTGTTGCGGGGTTAGGCGGGCAATTGGCGGTAAAACGCCAAAGGCGTCTGCCGTCAGCATGACCAGATTTTTGGGCTGTCCGCAACGGCCCGTAGGGCTCGCATTTGGAATAGCTGTTAAGTCATAAGCACCGCGAGAGTTCTCAGCGAGTGTGGCGTCATCGAAATCCAGTTCCCTTGTGATTGGATCCATGACGACATTTTCCAAAACCGTACCCCACATTTTTGTGGTGGCATAAATTTCTGGTTCGGATTCTTCTGACAAACGGATCATTTTTGCATAGCAACCGCCTTCGAAGTTGAAGAGGCCGTTCTCTGACCATCCATGTTCATCATCACCAACCAAAGTCCGGTCTGGGTTGGCAGATAATGTAGTTTTGCCTGTGCCTGATAATCCAAAAAAGATAGCGCTGTTATCTTCGTCATCAACATTGACCGAGCAGTGCATAGGCATGACCCGCTTCTCTGGGAGCAGGTAGTTCATTATTGAGAATACAGATTTTTTTGTTTCACCCGCATAAGACGTTCCGCCGATCAATACGACTTTGTCTTTCATGTTGACGGCAATAACGGTTTCAGAACGTACGCCGTGTTTTTCAGGGTTAGCTCTAAAACTCGGTAAGTTGATGATGGTGTATTCGGGTTTATAGTTTTTCAGCTCTTCGGCCGTTGGTTGACGCAGTAAGTGATGTACAAACAGGCCATGCCACGCATATTCAGTGATAATTTGAACTGGCAGGCGGTGTTCAAGGTCTGCTCCGCCGAATGTGTCTTGTCCGTAAAGTTCCAGCCCCTTCATATGAGCTTCGAAATCTTCACGAAGAGCGTCAAATTGTTCTGGAGTGATGTGATCGGCAGCTTCCCACCAGACTTTATCCTCTGTTTCTTCATCACGCACAACGAACTTGTCTGTGGCTGAGCGTCCTGTATGTTTTCCGGTTTTTACCACGAGGGCGCCGCCCTTAGCGATTTCAGCGCCTTCATTACGAACTGCGGCTTCATAAAATCGGGCCGGGGACCAATTCCATTGAATATTATAATCACCAGAAAAACCCGGCACACCTAGTGCCCGGTTCGAAGAGGAGCTCGTCATGATCAATTCCTTGTTCCATTCCCCTGCCAGGGGAGCCCTTCAGAAGTTGCGAAGGGCCTAGCAGAATTATTATCTATTTCCAGTCTTCATACGCTAAAAAGACTAAAAAATATGTAATAAATACAAGCGTTTAGCATGACAGCGCTGTCATGACGCAATTAAACTTGTGTATTATGCGCTGCTTGCAGGGCGTTGAGAGGCTTTTTTATGCCATTTGTGTAGGGCCACAAGGCTATCATTGGGTGAGGCTTTTACCCATTTGGAAAAGTCTACGCAAACAAGTGCCGTGATATCTGCGAGTGAATAATGATTTCCAGCGACAAACTCATTTTCTGACAGCTGTTGGTTGAGATCCTCAAAGAAATATCCGAGGCGTTCACGGCCTCTTTCTGCAAGTTCAGGGAGTTGAGCGATATTCCGTTTTCCGGTCATGGCGCGGTTCTTCATATGGGGGGATGTGTTACGTAAAATCTCGGCGATAGCTGATAAGCCTTCAAACTCACAGCGCCAGTTCCATTCCAAAATCAATGCTTTTTCAAGGGCAGTTTGCCCCATCATAGGCTTTTCCGGGTGTATGTCTTCTATATAACTGGCTATGGCGATGTTTTCGCTGATAACATCTCCATTCTCAGTAACAAGTGCGGGCACAGCGCAGCGTGGATTGATAGCCTTGAAGGCGTCACCAAGTTGTTCGCCAGTGCGTAAATCTACTTGTATGCATTTGTAATCTATATCTTTTTCAGCTAGCAATATGCGAGTTCGCCTTGGGCTCGGGGCCGATTGGCAATCATAAAGTGTCAGCATAAGATTTACCTCGCAAATATCTGTGTCGGGTCTTTAAAGGCTTTAAATTCCAAGGCATTGCCTGATGGATCGAGAAAGAACATTGTGGCTTGTTCTCCGGTTTCGCCTTTAAACCTAATATATGGCTCAATAATAAATGTTTGGCCGTGCTTCTTTAACTTATTTGCTAAATCGTGCCAGCTATCCCATTCCAGAATAGCCCCGAAATGGCGTACAGGAACTTCCTTTCCATCCACAGCGTTAGATCCAATATTTGATAACTCTTCTGGTTTTACATGAAATGATAATTGATGACCGAAAAAGTCAAAATCTATCCAGCTTTCTGCTTCACGCCCGGCTGTGCAGCCGAGAAGATCAACATAGAAGGATCGTGTTTCTTCAATATTACGGATGGGCGCCGCAAGATGAAAGGCAAGAGCCGTCATATCTTATGATGGGCCGTAGGCATAATCTCCGCCTTTTTCCAGTGCTTTAAGATAGGCAGGGCGCTTGTGAATTTTTTCTACATATTCGAGACAAGCATCATAGCCTAAAAGACGTCCTCTAGCTTTGGCGGCTTCCAGCGGGAAAATCATCATAAAGTCTGCACCGGATAATTCGTCTCCAGCGAAGTAATCAGAGCGAATAAGATGGTATTCGACGTAATCGAGCTGAGTTTTTATCTCGCCCATAATAATAGGTGATAAGGGTTCTGCAGCCTCCCCGAGATAGCCAGTATAAAGAGCCAGTAGGAATGGCAACATCATCGACCCTTCGGCATAGTGAAGGAAGTGCTGATAAAGGTTGAACTCTTCGGTGCCAATTGCAGGAACAAAGCGTCCATTGCCATGCTCACGCAATATATATTCGATGATAGCCCCTGTTTCCGCGATGACATTGTCACCGTCTGTAATCACAGGCGACTTACCGAGAGGGTGAATGGTTTTAAGTTCAACTGGAGCGCGGTTTGTTTTTGCGTCGCGCTCATATCTGCGAATTTCGTAATCAAGGTTGAGTTCTTCCAGAAGCCAGAGAATTCGTTGCGATCGTGAGTTATTGAGATGGTGAACAGTTATCATAACTTACTTATCCGCATTGTTGGCCCGTTTGGCAATCCAGTTTTTACGGGTTATGTAAGTTCCGCCCGACATTTCCGGCGAAATGCCAAGTCTTTAGCCGCTGCGATGGGATGACGCCGCCTAAATGCGTGGCGGCCTAAAATATATTCAGGACTGGCGGCAGGTTTCTTATGTTGATGTCGTTCTGAGACAATCCCAGCTACAACATTCATAAGATTATAGTCGGTTAATACGAGTTCGCGCGCCCTTAAAATAGCCGGCAGGCGGCTTTCATACACATTGTCACTTACGGCCTTTTTGAGCGCTTCTACGGCATGATCCGTATTGTGGGTATCGATTGGGATGAAGCTCTCAGCAGGGAAATATTCCACGATATTATCAGGGCCGTAATAGAAGGGCAGGCAAAAGGCCAGAAAGCAGTCTGCTATTTTCTCTGTCCAGTAATGGGGATAAATATGGTTCTCAAGTGCGACATGATATTTGTAATCATTCATGGCTTCAGACTTGTCGTTTACAGGCCGGACGCCGCGTCCAAACCAGTCAATATGTGAACCCAATTCGCTAGCTAGGATTTTTGTAAATTCAAATCGGCGTTTAAAAGCTGGCGACATTTGCTTGTTGGAGCAAACGGTTGAAATATCACGTGTTTTTTGCGGTGGTTTTTGCTGACTAAATTCGTCAACACCGATATAATTATGATCATTTTCACCCAGGGGGCAGCCATAAAACCACCGAATAGGAGCGACTTGTAAAATATGATTTTTATGTGCGAGAAATTGGGCAGGTTGAGGGCTTAATACATGGCCATATTGGCTCAGAAAATTAGGCCCGTATATTTTAATTGGCGGAGGTTCTTGGGTGATCAGTATGGTGTTTTCCCGTGAACAGGCCAGGCGCTCTTCTCGAAGGCCTTTCAAGCTGTTTTCAGGCAGCATTAAATCATCATAAACCGCGAGCCAATCGTAATCGCGAGAGTCCGGGTCAAATATAAACTCGCAATTGTCGATTATTGGAGTGCGCCCTGGGAACAGGCTAATCCAATAATCGGGGTTTTGCTGCGGCGTTATTCGACCAGAAAATTTAATCCGGATCCGGGCAGACATAGTTATTCTGCGCGCATTTTGTCCCGCAAGGCTCTGAACTCGGCGCCTTCATACCAGTTTGGCCAATCAGTGCTATTAGCGATGCCATAACCTAATTCGAAGAGTATTTCCGTTGTCTGTTCGATGCCAGAAAGATCCCAGCTGTGATCATATTCATCACCGGGCTTGTGGTAACGCTCATCTGTATATTCTTGCATGAAGGCTTCGCCATAAGCTTTTCCTTGTGTTTGGTGGTCAATTCCACCGTCCGCATAGAGCATGGGAACGCCTAATTTTGCCAGGCTGATGTGATCAGACCGATAGTAATAGCCGGCTTCGGGCTTGGGATCCGGTACGATATACATATCGCGAGGCTCAAGGATATCGTTTAGTCGATCTTCGAGTTGTGATGATCCATAGCCAACAACAATCATGTCATTGGTTTTTCCAACGGGCTGAATGGCATCAATATTAATTCCTGCTACGGTGTTTTTAAGAGGAACCAAGGGATCTGCACCGTAATAAGCAGAGCCCAATAGACCTGATTCTTCAGCTGTCACGGCTACAAAAATGGCTGACCGTTCAGGGGCGCCTTGTTCGACAAAGGCTTGACCTATTTCAAGTATAGCGGCTGTCCCAGTTGCATTATCAACGGCTCCGTTCCAAATATTGTCACCTTCACGTTCTTCATTGCGCCCAAGGTGATCCCAATGCGCCATGTAGAGCACATATTCATCAGGGTATTTTGTACCTTTCACACCACCAGCTACGTTTCGCGACTTAACTTTTTCCACATTTTGATCAATGCGCGCGTCCAGTTTCAGCCCCGGCATATATTGCGGCTTAAAACCCTTAGCTTTGGCTACGGTTTTTAAGTTTTCAATATCCATACCGGCGCCGGCGAGAACCGATTTCGCGGTATCATAATGCAACCAGCCTTCCAGAAGTGTCCGGTTTGCTCCGCCATCGGGTCTTACAAGGTCATACTGCGCGCCTGTCCAGCTGCCGGATACTACGTCCCAGCCATAACTTGCAGGTGCTGTTTCGTGGATAATCAGAGCTGCCGCTGCCCCCTGACGTCCGGCCTCTTCATATTTATAGGTCCAGCGACCATAATAGGTCATGGAATTGCCTTTAAACAGCTCTGGGTCCTGTGTTGCAAAGCCCGGGTCATTGACTAACATGACAACGGTTTTTCCTTTGACATCGAGATTTTCGTAATCATTCCATCCATATTCGGGCGCCACAATTCCGTATCCGACAAAAACCATGTCGCTGTCTTTGACAGTTAGTGAGGGGTCTAGACGCTTAGTCCAAAAAACAGAATTACTGGACTGATCGCCTTCTAAAATGGGAACCCCATCTTTTGTAATCGTCAACGCAGAAGAGTCTAAAACACTGGTTTCGGTCAACTCTACAGACTGGAAGTAAGTGCCATTATTCCCCATGGGGACGAGCCCGGCAGCTTTCATTTCGTCGGCAATATATTGTGAGGCTGCTTGACCGCCCGGTGTACCGGGGGCGCGCCCTTCATATTCATCCGCCGACAAACGTTCAATGCGGCGACCGAGGTCAGCGGCTGAAGCGATAGGGGGTTTTACGATTTCTGATTTGGGGTGTTCGGTTTTTTCGCAAGCCGTGACAGTTAGGGCCATAGCTGCAGCAATAATTAAAGAGGTATAGGTTTTCATAATCCAGCTTTCGATCCGTGTTTTTGGTTTTCAACCACAATCATAATGAAAATAAAAGCCATTTTATATTTGTATTCTGCGAGGGTCTTTGCCAGATAACGGGCAGTAATTAAAATGAGTCCCATATGAAAAAACCTATACTCTCCCTTTTTGCTCCGTTCCTCCTTGTGGGATGTAACTCGGAAATGAAGATTCAAGAGACAGCCCCAACTGTTGATAAAGTCGAAAAGATTGAGCCTGCAATTACACTTTCGGCCGAAGTTCAAAAATTGCAGCAAGCTGCGCTTAGGGGGACTCAGGGTTATGACATTATAGAGTCTTTGACGACCGAAGTAGGCCCCCGGCTTGGTGGCAGTCCTCAGGAAGCTGTTGCTCGGCAATGGGCAGTTGCAAAGTTTAATGAGCTCGGATTAGAGAACGTACACATAGAGGATTTCACTGTTCCAAAATGGATTCGCGGAGAAGAGCGTGCAGAAATTATTTCCCCTTTTCCTCAAGAATTGAAAATTACCGCCTTGGGCGGATCGTCCGCAACACCTGAAAGCGGAATTGAAGCGGAAATAGCTTATTTTCCAACGTTTGAAGATTTAGAAAAGGCTCCTATGGGGGGCTTGGATGGCAAGATCGTATTTATTTCAGGGCGCATGGAAAAAGCGCACGATGGCGCGGGTTACGGTCCTGCCAATCAAAAACGCCAATTAGGTGCAACTGAAGCGTCCAAGCGTGGAGCCCTCGCAGTTGTAATCCGTTCAGTGGGCACAGATAGCCACCGTTTTCCTCATACGGGACAAATGCGTTATAGGGACAATGTGAAGCCTATACCGATTGGAGCTTTATCCGCCCCTGATGCAGATCAATTGGAACGCATTTTATCCCGCGGAGAGACAATGCGCCTCAAGCTGACATTAACACCTAAATATGGTGGAGAGTTGCCATCTGGAAATGTGATTGGCGATATCATTGGCACAGAAAAACCTGAACAGATCATTTTAATCGGTGGCCACCTGGATAGTTGGGATTTAGGTACTGGCGCTGTCGATGACGGTGCGGGAATCGGTATTACAGCTGGCGCTGTTCAAGTTTTGCTGGAAAGCGGTTTGCGACCTAAGCGAACAATCAGGCTTGTAGCCTTTGGCTCCGAGGAAATTGGCCTGCTAGGCGCATTCGCTTATGCCAAACAACACAAAGACAATTTGCATAATCACGTTCTTGCCAGCGAATCTGATTTTGGTGCTGGGAAAGTTTACGCGCTGCGAACAAGCGTGCAGGGATCGGCTAGAGAGTCTCTTATGGAAATTCAAAAGTCATTGGAACATCTGGGCGTGAAAATGGAAGCGGGAGATACATCTGGTGGTCCTGATATCATTCCATTGCGTCAGCAGGGGGTTCCAGCGATTCGTTTGCAGCAGGATGGCTATGATTATTTCGACTTGCATCACACGCCGGATGACACATTTGATAAAATCGATCCTGATGACGTCGCGCAAAACGTAGCGGCTTGGGCCACAATGATTTGGATGGCATCAGAAGCGGATGTTGATTTTCGTGCAAAACCAGAAGAAAAAATTGGAGAATAATCATGGCCTTGCCTGACGTTTTAAAAAATCTAGAGCTGCCTGTTATAGGTGCGCCGCTATTTATCGTATCTGGCCCAGAATTGGTCATCGCTCAGTGTAAGGCCGGCATTGTCGGCTCTTTTCCAGCATTGAACGCGCGCCCTGCCGAAGAGCTGGAAAAGTGGATAGTTCGAATTAAGCTCGAATTGGAAGCTTATCAAAAAGATAATCCTGATAAGAAAGTTGCGCCATTTGCGGTTAATCAAATTTGTCATAAGTCCAATAATCGATTGGAACATGACATGGAAATTTGTGTAAAGCACAAAGTTCCAATCGTGATCACCAGCTTACAGGCAAGTCCCATGGTATACGAAGCCGTCCATTCATATGGCGGTACGGTGTTGCATGACGTAATTAATATCAGGCATACAAAAAAAGCGTTATCTATTGGAGCAGACGGTATTATTGCTGTTTGTGCAGGCGCTGGTGGGCATGCGGGGCAACTGTCACCTTTTGCACTTGTGCCTGAAATTCGTCAGTTCCATGAGGGGCCTCTATTATGCTCAGGATCAATTTCGACAGGCGGTGGTGTTTTGGCGGCCCAAGCGATGGGTGCTGATCTTGCTTATCTTGGAACGCGCTTTATTGCGACCAAAGAAGCAAATGCCAGTGAAGCTTACAAGCAGGCTATTGTTGCTTCCGCTGGAGAGGATATAGTTTACTCGTCTCTTTTCACTGGGGTGCATGGTAATTATCTCAAGTCCAGTATCGAGGCGGCAGGTATGGACCCTGATAATCTCCCAGAAGCAGATAAGAGCGCCATGAACTTTGGGTCAGGCGGTAATACTGACGCTAAAGCGTGGAAGGATATTTGGGGCTCCGGGCAAGGCGTGGGCAGCATACATTCAGCGCCTGCTGTTCAAGAAGTTGTTGACCAATTAAAACGGGAATATGAAGTGGCTAAGTCTCAGTTAGTGTCGTAAATTTTAACTTCAGTTTTCATTCATGTAATTTGGGTAATCCCTCATTGCATCAATTAGGGCTTTGAGGTATCAACGTCCGTTATTTTATTTTCCTAAGGAGGGGATTATGGGGAAGTGGTTATGGGGATTAATTATCCTCGGTATCATTTCGGCATTGATAACTTTGCTAACGCCTTGGGGTGCTTCAAAGCATTCTGTCGAAATGGGCGATTCAATTAGAGCAAATTTATCCGCCGATAAATTCAATTTTGCAAAGGTGGAAATGTCCGGCAATGTTGCCACGCTTTCAGGTGATGCGCCGTCTAAAGCATTGGCTGACGAAGCTATTTCTATTGCGGCTAAGACAGAATGTAAAACCTGCAAGAAAAAAGGCAAGATCTGGCATGAGGTTGCTAGCAACTTCCAAGTTGCAAAAGCTAAGCCGGCACCTGTGAAGCAAGCAGTTCAAGTTGTTTCTCCATATCAGTTTACAGCTACGAAGCTTGATGACGGTATTGTTGATATGCACGGCTATGTACCGAGTGACGATGCACGTGATCGTGTCGTCGCGGAAGCGCAGGCTTTGTTTGGCGATAAATTACGGTCAACAAAAATTCGAGTTGCTCCGGGAGCACCTAATGCTAATTGGACTGACGTTATCGGATTGCATCTTCCTGAGCTTGCGTCTTTGGATAATGGAACATTTTCGCTAGATGATAGACAGGCTTTAATTAAAGGTCTTGTATCTGATGCCGGTATTCGTGACCGTATCAATGCGCTGGTGACCGGCTTGCCAGGTGGCTACATTGGCGCGGCGAATATCGCAGTTCCAAATGCAGCTGCAGTTAACGCTGGTGAGGTTCAGTCAAAGGCAATGTGCCAAGCATTGTTCGATGACCTTAAAGGTCAGACGCGTATCAACTTTGCTTCTGCAAAAGCTGAAATTCGCGGGGCTCAAAGTTTTGATCTTTTGAATACTTTAGCATCTGCAGCAAATCAGTGTCAGTCTTTCAGGGTTAGCATTGAAGGGCATACTGATAATGAGGGCGACGATGAATATAACCAGTGGCTTAGTGAGCAACGTGCACAAACTGTTGTGGCTTATCTTGCTGACAACGGTGTGGAAATTTCACGCATGAATGCTACAGGTTATGGCGAAACACAACCAATTGCGACAAACGATACACCGGAAGGCCGTGCGGCCAATCGCCGGATCAATTTTGTTGTTACACAATCCGAATAGGGGACAATTATGAGCAACGTATTATCTTATTTAACTTGTTTTGGGTGGCTTCCACTCTTTCTAATGAGCTTGTTAGGCTTAGGGCTTGGCTGGCTATTATTTGGCCGTAGAGGTCACGCTGGTGATCTGACATCAGAGGGCGAGGGAGCGCTTCGTGCTGAAGCTGATGGCCTACGTACTCGCGTTCGGGAACTAGAAGGTCGTTTGTCAACAAGCGATGGTGAAGTTTCTAGCCTTAAGTCTAAGTTAGCTGCTGCAGCTACAGGTGCCGCTGCTGCGACAGGTGCTGCAAGTCTTGCCGCGGGTAGTGACGATGGTGATGATGATTCATATGCGCTGGAATGGCGTAATCGTTATCTTGCAGCTCGCGTTAAGTACCTTGAAGGGCGCCTTGCTGAGGCTCCAAAGAAAACAGCGAAGAAACCTGCTGCAAAGAAAGCGGCCGTAAAGAAAAAGGTTGTGAAGAAGAAGGCGCCGGCTAAAAAGAAAGCACCTGCTAAAAGTGCGGCGAAGCCAAAGATTCTTTATACAGATGGACCAACAGACGGTAAGCCGGATGATTTGAAATTAATCAAAGGTATCGGGCCGAAGTTCGAAAAAGATTTGAACGGGAAAGGTATTTATTATTTCCGTCAGATTGCGAACTGGAAAGCCAAAGATGTTACTATGGTCGAAGGCGTCATTGATTCCATTCCAGGCCGCATCAAGCGTGATGAGTGGGTCAAGCAGGCTAAAGGGCTAGCTAAGGGCGCAAGCGCGGCACCTAAAAAGAAAGCCGTTTCCGCTAAGGCGACCACGGGTAAGAAAAAGCCTGGGCCTAAGCCTGGTACAAAGCGTGGTTCAACTAATCAGGATGGATCAGCTCGTAAGAAGCCTGGGCCAAAGCCGGGTGGTACGAAAAAAGCGGCACCAGCTGCTAACCAAAAATATTATGATGGCATCCGTCGTTTCCATAAGTCTGCCAAGACTGGAACTATTGATAACGTTGTAAAGTATTTAGGTGCGTCTTTGAAAAATCGTGACTCAGCACTTGTTGCCTGTTCAGATCCAAGTGAAATGGCAACTGTTGCCAAGAACTTTGGTATGAAGAAGTTGAACCTTTCTAAGGAAGCCGCTGAAAAAGCTGCTGCAGATACTTGTGCAGAGATGAAATCAGTGCGCCAGAAAAATCGAGCAGTATTTTATTACTTGATGGCCAAGCGTGTTAAACAATTGAGTTTCTTTGAAAAGTAAATTTAAGTTTTGCTAAATAAGAGGCCCGCCGATATCGGCGGGTTTTTTTATGTTTATATCCCTATATACAACTTTTTGCATATAGTGGTTGCGTGCTTAGTTATGCATGTTAAAAGCTGTCCATGAGTAAAGAGAGTTTTTCCGGCCAACATGTGGCCGTTACTGGAGCGACAGGCGGCATCGGCAGAGCATTTGCTGAAACGTTCGCGGCAAATGGCGCTAAGGTTTCTATATCGGATTTGCAGGCACCCGATTGCAGCAGCGTTGATAATATGCGCGGCTATTCTTGCGATGTCAGCGATGAAACGCAAATCATAAAGTTTATCAATGACGCGGAAAAAGAATTTGGTTCGATTGATGTTTTTATATCAAACGCAGGTGTAGGCTTTGGTGACGGTCCCGACGGGAATGCTGCAGGGGCGTCTAACGAGGCATGGGAAACCAGCTGGGCCGTTAATGTTATGGGTAGTGTATACGCAGCACGGCGTTTAATACCGGACTGGAAACAACGCGGATCTGGACGGTTCGTCATAGTCTCATCTGCGGCAGGCCTGCTTAATCAAATTGGAAGCGCTTCATATAGTGCCACTAAACATGCGGTTCTTGGCTTTGCTGAGGCGATGGCTATCGAGCATAAAGCTGATGGGATTGCGGTTCATGCTGTCTGCCCACAATATGTTAGAACAAATATGACCAAGGGCATGGCGTTCGCTGAAGATAATAAAGATGGATTGCTGGAGCCTGTTGATGTGGCGAATGCTCTTTTGAAGTCTATCGAGAACAATGAATTTTTAGTTCTGTCACACCCGGTGGTTGGCGATTACTTCAAAGCTAAGGCTATGGATTATGAAAAATATATCCACGGCATGGTCAAGCTGAGACGTAAGCTCAGTCAGGATGATGTAAAACTCTAGGAGAGAATTATGGCACGGTTTGATTTCACAGGGAAAGTAGCCCTTATAGCCGGGGCGAGCCGCGGAATAGGCGAAGCAATTGCCCACGGACTAGCTGAACATGGTGCAACTGTTATATGTACAAGCCGGAAGCTGGAGGCTTGTGAAAAAGTAACTGATGACATCAGAGCTAAGGGTCTTCAGGCCTTTGCCAAGACGCTTCACCTAGGCGAAATCGATACGCATCAAGCTGTGCTGGATGAGATCATGTCTGAGCATGGACGTCTGGATTATCTGGTCAATAACGGCGCGACTAACCCTTATATGGGACCCGCCCATAAGGCAGAGGAATGGGCCTTTGACAAAACTTTCGGGGTTAATGTGAAGGGGCCGTATTTTCTAAGTTCTAAATGTGTGCCCCTCATGCAGAAAAGTGGCGGCGGCGCTATCGTCAACGTGGCATCTATTGATGGTCTTAACCCCGGAATATTCCGGGTAATCTATGGCATGACGAAATCAGCTGTTATTAATATGACTAAAGGTTTTGCGATTGAATACTCTAATCAGGGTGTGCGTGTTAACGCGCTTTTACCTGGTTTTACAGACACTAAGCTTGCATCGGCACTTAAAGAAAACCCCATGGCGCAACAACTTATTCAAGCGCTTCCCATTAAACGTATGGCGCAACCTGATGAGATGGTTGGCGCGGTGCTTTATATGTTATCAGACGAATCCAGCTATTTCACAGGACAGAGCATGGTCGTTGATGGCGGCAGGACGCTCCTATGAGGACTGATAATCCAGCAGGTGAGGTCAGAAAAGGCGAAGAGTTGGATGTCGCAGCCATTGATGCTGTGCTGAAAGAAAATATTGAGGGCCTTGAAGGCACGCCCGATGTTCGCCAGTTTTCAAGTGGTGCGTCCAACCTGACATATGCGGTAACATATTCAAACCGGTCTTTAGTTTTGCGGCGTCCGCCCTTTGGAACACGGCCTAAATCTGGCCACGATATGCATCGAGAGCACCGAATTATTTCGGCTTTAAAACCCGTTTTTCCAAGCGTTCCGGACTCTGTCTTTTACACGGATGATGAGAGTGTAATTGGAGCTGAGTTCTATGTGATGGAGCGTGTTGATGGTCATATGGTCATTAAATGGCCGGATGAGTGGGATGAAAAAACCGGCAGTGCATTATGTGAGAATTTTTTCCAAAAACTTATTGATCTGCATAATGTTGATTACAAGGCTATCGGTCTTGAAGATTTCGGCAAACCTGAAGGTTATGTAGATCGGCAAATTGGAGGTTGGAACCGCCGCTTCGAAAAAGCATGGACCAAAGATGTCGAAAAATTCGAAGATGTTCGGCAGTGGCTTGAGGATAACAAGCCCAAGGAAAGTACTAGCGGGGCAATCCTGCACGGGGATTTCCGCATTGATAACTGTATTTTGAACAAGGATGACCCGACCCAAATTGATGCTATTCTGGATTGGGAAATCTGCGCTTTGGGTGATCCACTCATGGATCTTGGCAATACGCTGTCTTATTGGATAGAAAAAGATGATCCGCCGATGATGCAGCTTATGGTCCGTCAGCCCAGCAACGCACCAGGCATGATGACCAGGCAAGAAATTCTAAAATTTTATTCTGACCAAACCGGTACCGATGTATCGGATTTCCGGTTTTATTATGTTTACGGATTATGGCGTTTGGCGGTTATTATTCAGCAGATTTATTATCGATACTATCATGGTCAAACAGATAACCCGCGATTTAAATCCATGGGTCAAATGGTCACTGCATTAGGGCAATTATCTCGCATTAAGATTGAAACAGGAGAAATTTGATGAGTGATTTCAAAGAATTCCGCGCAGAGGTCAGAGATTGGCTTGCGGAGAACTGCCCGGAAGAGATGCGTACGCCAATGAGCGGATTTAGCGATGCTTGCTGGGGTGGCCGTAAATTCAAGTTTGAAAGTAAGGCGCAAGAACAGTGGATGCGCAGAATGGCTGAAAAAGGCTGGACTGTGCCAACATGGCCAAAGGAATATGGCGGCGGGGGCTTATCAAAAGAAGAAGCCAAGGTGCTGGCATCAGAAATGAAACGCATAAAGGCCCGAAGCCCTCTCAGTTCATTTGGTATCTGGATGCTCGGCCCTGCGCTGTTAAAGTTTGGTACACATGAGCAAAAGCTAGAGCATTTACCGCCGATTGCACGCGGTGAAATTCGCTGGTGTCAGGGTTATTCTGAGCCCGGTGCAGGATCAGATCTGGCGGCACTGCAAACCAAATGTGAAGACATGGGAGATCATTTCCTGATAAATGGTCAAAAAGTCTGGACGTCTTATGCTGATAAAGCAGATTGGATTTTCTGTTTGGTACGCACAGATCCAAAGGCTAAAAAACACGAAGGTATTTCTTTTGTTCTATTTGACATGGAAACGCCAGGTGTCGAGGCCAAACCCATTAAACTGATTTCGGGGCGTTCTCCATTTTGTGAAACCTTCTTTGAAGATGTGAAGGCCCATAAACATAATCTGGTTGGCGAACTTAATAAGGGTTGGACTATTGCTAAATACCTGCTGACCCATGAGCGCGAAATGATTGGCGGTATGGGTGGTGATGACATGCGACCTATCAGCGAAATCGTGGCCGGTACGGTCGGTCTTGTTGACGGCAAATTACCAGACGCCATGCTGCGCGCCAAAGTGGCTGAAGCGGAAGTCGACGAGTGGTCATATATGCTTACTATGCAGAGAAAGCTGGCCGAAGCGAAAGCGGGAGCTTCACTAGGCGCTGACAGTTCCATGCTGAAATATTACGGTACGGAGCTGAATAAGCGCCGCTATGAGTTGATGATGGACGCTGCTGGCCATGACGGCCTGGAGTGGGAAGGCGCTCGATCTAATGATGGCGACCTGGCCCGCACATGGCTGCGCACTAAGGGTAACTCCATTGAAGGCGGTACGTCAGAAGTCCAGCTCAACATTATCTCTAAACATATCCTTAGAATGCCGGGAGCGTAACTCATGGGTTTGGTACTCACAGAAGAAGAGAAAATGATCTCTGAAATGGCGGAAGGTTTTTTTGCCGATAAGGCTCCGGCTAAACAATTGCGGGAATTGCGTGATAATCGTGACGAGACAGGTTTCAACCGGGGTCTCTGGGGTGAAATGGCCGAGATGGGTTTTGCCGGTGTTCTCATTGATGAAGAACATGGTGGCTCAAATATGGGCTTTATGGAAGCGGGGCTTATCGCGGAACAGATGGGCCGTAATCTGACGGCATCTCCCTTTATTTCCACGGCTATTCTGGCGGCAACAGCGCTCAATAAAGGCGGCTCAAAAGAGCAAAAAACCGAGTGGCTGCCTAAAATTGCCAGCGGTGAAACCATTATGGCACTGGCACTCGAAGAAGGTCGCAAACATAACCCTGCCGCAACCAATATGAGTGCTGAACGCTCCGGCAATGGTTTCAAGCTCAATGGACAAAAAGGCATGGTCATCGATGGCCATGTTGCTGACCAATATATAGTTGTTGCGCGCACCTCGGGAGAGGCTGGCAATATGGACGGGCTGACGCTTTTTCTGGTCGACCCGAAGACCAAGGGTATTGCAATAGAACGTACTCAAATGGTTGATAGCCGTAATTCTGCGCGTATCGAATTTGAGGATGTTGAAGTCAATGCGGACGCGGTTCTAGGCGAAGTGGATAAAGGCGGTGATGTCCTCAAAGCTATCGTCAATGCAGGTAAAGCGGCCATTGCGGCAGAACTTTTAGGCACAGGCGGCGAAGCTTTTCGCCAAACTACGGATTATATACGCGAGCGCAAGCAGTTCGGCGTAGAGGTCGGGTCGTTTCAGGCCCTGCAGCACCGCTCAGCTCATCTATATTCAGAACTAGAAATTTGCCGCTCAGCGGTTCTTATGGCACTGACGGCTATGGATATGGATGCAACCGGGTCCGAGTTACCGGTTGCCATGGCCAAGGCCAAACTGGGTTCTGTGTCCAAACTGGCTGGGCTGGAAGGCGTTCAAATGCATGGCGGCGTAGGTATGACCGACGAATATGATATTGGACTTTATCTTAAACGTATCCGCGTGGCTCAAGAGCTTTTCGGGGATGCCAACTATCAAATGGAACAAATTGCTTCCATGAAAGGCTACTAGCATGACAATGGATTTAGGCATGACGGACAAAGTCCGTCCGATTTGGGAAAAAGTACGTAAAATGGTGCAGGAAGAAATCTTGCCATTGGATGCTGAATATCACCACGAAGTCGGCAAGGCCCCCGGTGGGCGTTTCGCCTTTACGGACCGCCAAACTGAAATCCGCGAAGCTCTGAAGAAGAAAGCTAAAGATCAAGGCCTTTGGAATTTTTGGCTTACGGATAGTGAACGTGGATACGGTCTCACGACTGTGGAATATGCTTATCTGGCTGAGCAAATGGGTTGGTGCGCTTTAGGGCCCGAAGTGTTCAACTGTTCAGCGCCAGATACGGGTAATATGGAAGTCATTGAGCGCTACGGCACGGATGAACATAAAGAAAAATGGCTTAAGCCGCTTTTAGAAGGAGAAATCCGCTCGGCTTTTCTGATGACAGAGCCTGCAGTCGCATCATCGGATGCAACAAACCTGGAATTTTCGGCCGTAAAAGACGGTGACGAATGGGTTTTAAACGGTGAAAAATATTGGTCATCGGGAGCCGGTGATCCTCGGTGCGAGGTTTATGTTTTAATGGCTCGCACAGCGCCCAAGGGCGGTGATGTTCCGCGTCACTCGCAACATTCCATGTTTTTAATCGATGCCGATTTACCTGGCGTAGAAATATTAAGGCCAATGACCGTATTTGGTCATGATGATGCGCCGCATGGCCATATGCACATCCGGTATACGGATGTACGCATTCCGGCTGATGCGCTCTTGATAGGTGAGGGGCGCGGTTTTGAAGTTTCCCAAGGTCGTCTTGGGCCAGGGCGTATTCATCACTGTATGCGGGCTGTTGGTCAGGCGGAGCGAGCTTTAGAGCTTATGTGTCGCAGGGCTGTGACGCGAGAGGCCTTTGGTCGTCCACTGGCTAAATTAGGGGCGAATTATGATATTATTGCCCAGTGCCGGATCGAAATTGAGCAGGCGCGTCTTCTGTGCCTGAAAGCTGCCTGGATGATGGATC
>JAHDGM010000042.1 GCA_020627655.1 Hellea sp. | reverse complement strand
TCCTTTGCCGCATATGCGCTTTAAGGATGTGGATAATGATTTAGTAAAAATTGAAGATTCCGTAACAGAAGCCGGAGGAGAAATTATAATCCTCAAAGGCAAAGTTTATGATGAACAGGGCAAACCCGTATCAGGTGCCCGCGTAGAAATATGGCAATGCGACGTAAATGGGCGCTACCTGCATACAGGTGAACGGGGGCGCGGGGAACGCGATCCGGCCTTTCAAGGCTTTGGCCATAACATCACTAATGAAGACGGCGATTATAGTTTCCGCACCATCAAGCCCGCCGCCTATCCGGGCCGGACACCCCATATCCATGTAAAAGTTTTTTCCGGAAATCAGGAATTAACCACACAATTCTATATCGCCGGTCATCCGCAGAATATGCGGGACAGTATTTATCGACGTCTTTCCGAAGCACAGCGCAAACTGCTCAATATGGAATTTGTTAAAGGCGAAAACTGGCCAGAAACACAGGTGAATATATTTATGGGCTAGGCGCCCTTATGGCTTACGTATTTGCAGTTTAATTCACCTAAACTTTCCAGCCGAAATGCAGGCAGGCAATGCCGCCTGAATAGTCCTGCCATGACACACGTTTAAATCCGGCCTCTTTGACCATATCGGCAAAGGCATCCTGCCGCGGAAATTTGCGGATGCTCTCCACCAGATATTGATAGCTGTCCTTATCCCCGGCCAGCATACCGCCAAGGCGCGGAATGACGTTAAAGGAATAGGCGTCATAAAAGGCGCGGAGAAACTTTTCCGGCGGGGTTGAAAACTCAAGCACAGCCAGGCGGCCCCCGGGTTTTAAAATGCGGTGAAATTCCGATAGTGCCTTATCCCGATGGGTAACATTGCGAATGCCAAAGGCAATGGTTACAGCATCGGCAACGCCATCTTCAAAAGGCAGGCTTTCAGCATTGCCGCAAATACGGGTTAAATCCATGCCCTCATCTTTGTCATCATCAATACCGGCCAAAAGCATTTCAGCATTGATATCACATATGATGGCTCTTGCAGGATCACCCATGCGTCTTTGACGAACCTCATCAGCGCGCCGGATAAACCGCCGGGCCAGATCACCCGTTCCCCCGGCTACATCAATCAGCAGCTCTCCGGGTTGCGGGTTGACTTTGGTGATGGTCATATTTTTCCAGACCCGGTGTATGCCCAGGCTCATGGCATCATTCATGAGGTCATAATTAGATGCCACAGAGTCAAACACGCCGCGCACACGCGACTGCTTCTCGCTCTCGGGAACATCCTCAAATCCAAAGTCGATGGTTTTTTCAGTCATGAATACATATTCGCATTTATTAATACGGATAGCTAGGCGCTACCAGGTCGCAGCATACGGCACTCAAAACATATCTTCATGTTTCAACTAAATTAACCAGCCAAGCCTATAACTATTCCCAGTAAAACATACCTATAGTTAGATATACATCCCAATATGAATGACTATCATTATAAAGTAGTTCGTAAAATGTCCCAAATTATAGCCACCTTATGGGGTTTGGCCATAGGGTTTCCAATCGTCATTCATATTTTTTATTTCATTATAATCGGTCCGTCTTCCTCTATAGGGGCTGAGTATTTTATTGTTTTATCTCTTTCGGTGCTAGCCGTTGTAATAATTTTGTCATTGCGAAAGTTCGCTTTCGGCGATGTCGGTTCAGACGACGTATATGAATTTTATATTACCGATACAGAAGTCGTAAGTCATGCAAGCTTCAATTCCAATGATGTCCAGAACTATACGATACAAATTTCTGACATTATACGCCTGCATCATATGACACATAATAGTGGCGATTCAAATTTTTCAGATGTTAAATATTCCATCCAAACAAAAGATAATAAAGTGTATCGGCTATCTCCCAATTATCTAAATCCTGGAAAAGTATTTAAAATATTACGGTCAATAAACCCTGATCTATGTAGTTCTGGATAAATCTTCCATAAACTTTTGGACATTTGGACGACAGGCTGGTGATGTGCGTCAAGCCTTGTATAGTGAAGGCATGATTCATTTAAAATCTCGCCGAGCACATGCCTGAACTCCCCGAAGTTGAAACCGTAAAGCGCGGCCTTGCGCCCGTTATGGAAGGCTTTGTGTTTGAGCGTGTGACGCTGAACCGTCCTGATCTTCGCTTTCCTTTTGGGGATGACTTTATCACCCGCGTCCAAGGGCAAACACTGGAGCGCCTTTCCCGCCGGGCCAAATTTCTCGACGCGCAATTATCATCGGGTGATCGGCTGTTTATGCATCTGGGCATGTCCGGCCGCTTCTGTATTGATCAACCTGGCGCGCCCAAAGATAATCTGGGAGAATTTGTGTATGCCCATGATACCAATCCCAGACATGATCATGTGATTTTCCATATGAGCAGCGGCGCGCGCATTCTCTATAATGATCCGCGGCGCTTTGGCTTTATGGAATTAATAGCGCCGGGTAAGCCGTCCCGGCTTGACCATCTTGGGCCCGAGCCACTCTCCAATGATTTATCCGCACCGGTTCTCCGGGCCGCTTTAAAGGGCAAAAAGGCTAATATTAAAACCACCCTTCTGGATCAGCGCGTCATTGCAGGTCTTGGTAATATCTATGTCTGCGAAGCGCTTTACCGGGCCAGAATTTCCCCGCGGCGTATGGCAGGACGCTTGAAAGCCGCCGAGACTGAAGTCCTGACCCGTCATATCAAAGACGTGATCCGCGAAGCCATTGAGGCGGGCGGTTCATCCCTCAAAGACTTTGCCTCAACCGATGGCGCGCTCGGCTATTTTCAGCACCGTTTTGATGTCTATGACCGGGAGGGCGAGCCGTGCAAAATCTGTGACGCCCCGATCAAGCGCATGGTACAATCAGGCCGTAGTACATTTTACTGCAAAGCCTGTCAGGGGTGACAGCCAAACTTACTATAGAATGGATGATAAGTAACTTTACCAGAACTGTTCTTTTTCCCATGATTATAGAAGGGGGGAATTATGCGCGGTCTATTATTATCAATAAGTTTTCTGATTGGGATGTTTACGGCAGGCTGTCAAACTCGATCCGAGAATTCTGATGATCCCCTTATCACCTATACTTTCACCCCAGTTTTTACAGACCAGGGCGCGCAAATTCTTCATATTCACGCTCGTTTTAACGGCGATGAAGATGGGGAAACAGAAATACGTTTGGGCGGCCCGTGGGCCAATGAACGGGAAGGCTGGAAACGATATAGGGATTTATCCGTTAAGGGGATTGATGTGACAGCACCATCTGCCCCGGATGGTTTTGTATATAATGTGAACCACGCCCCCGGAACAGAGCTTATCATTACCTATTTTCTGTCTTCTGATCATATGCGCGACCCTGCATCAGATATAGAATATTTCTACGCCCCGGTCATTCAGACGGATATTATTCACCTGATCGGAACCTCATCACTCGTCGTGCCCCTGCCGGATAACAGCGAGAAACTACGCGTGAAAGCCAATTGGGAATCCCTGCCGGACGATTGGAAGACAGCCGATACCTTACCCGGCAAACCCTTATTCCCAGGTGAAATTCGGGGTCAGTTATTTGTTGCTGGGAAAGCGGATTTTTTCTCATCTGCTGGCACCAAAGATCAAATCACTATCGTTAAATCCGGACAACATGATTTCACAGCCAAAGAGTTTAACGCTCACATGCTTCGCGTTATGGATAGCTTGAATGATTTATGGATGGCAGAAGAAGAGAAATATATGCTCACGCTTCTCGGCACGTCCGAAAACTCCAGTCATTCTTCGTTTACGGGTACAGGTCGTTATGACAGTTTTGCCTCGGCAGCATCGCGAGGTATCGACCTTCCTTTTTTAACAAAATTTCTTTCTCATGAAGTCGCTCATAACTGGGTGCCCGGGAAATTGGGATGGCCCAGCAAGTGTAAAAAGGGTGAAGACTGCCCTCCAAAAACAGCATGGTTCACGGAAGGTTTTACGGATTTTGTAATGACCCAAGCCATGGTTGATAGCGGCCAGTGGTCGCAAAAAGATTGGATAGATTTCACCAATCTCTATTTGCGGAATTATCACAAGTCCGCGGCTAAAAATGCAAAAGCCCTAGCCATTGACGAGCAATTCTGGTCAGATTTTGAACATGAGCGCCAGCCTTATTGGCGCGGCTATTTGATCGCCTTGATGTGGAACCGCGACGTCATGCAAAACACGAGCGGAAAAACAACGGCCATGGATATATTGCGCGCCATGAGAGACAAAGCCGACATCGCTACTGAAGAAGATTTTCCTGTTTTAACATCCCAATATATTGCCAAACAATTCAGCGAAGCCGCGGGGCGAGATGTACATTCAGATATAGAGCGCTTTTATCTTAACGGAGAAACTCTACCCATACAGGCCGATTTATTTCAAGATTGCGGCAGTCTTACCCAAAGTCCTGTCTACCAATATGATGTTGGTTTTGACCCCGAAGCAACACTCGGCTCCGGTATTGTCTCAGGCGTTAAGCCGGGATCAAACGCTAACAAAGCGGGCCTGAAAAACGGACAAATCCTAGAAAGTAAGGTTTCGGGCGGCGGCGGCGATACAACCATTCCGCTGGTGTTAAAGCTCAATGACGGGAAATCCAGTTTTGAGGTTAGCTACTATCCTGTGTCAGGCGACCCGGTTTTAGTACCTCAATTTGAAATTAATGAGAGGTGTAGCGAGTAATCACTTCCGACCCGTACTCAGTAAAATCACAATCAAAACCGGAATACCCATAATCAGGCCAGCTGTCAGATAGCTGAGGTTCATGGCGTGCACGCCGCCATAAACGGCCAGCGGCATAAGTAAAAGCAGGTCAATCCCGCGCGGCACAAACCATAAAATCAGCAGGCAGGGAATAATAACGCCCAGCCAGAGCATCCAGCCTTCTATCCCGGTTATGATCTGCGCGCCGTGAATATTCCCGATAATGCCGATAATGGCCGCGCTCACATAGGCCAGTACCAATATGGGTGCGAGGAATTTTCCGAATTTATATTTAAAATCGGCGGCCATTATTCCGGCTCATGCCCGATGACAATTACGGTCACCTCATCTTCATCATCCGTTTCAAGGCGGACCTTTAAAGGTGTCTGCTGACTGTAAGCTTTCAGATTGGAAAACATAGTATCGATAAACGCATCCTCCGCATCGTGCAGATGCAGATAATGGCCATAACCTGATAAAGCCTCATCCGTGAGCGGCGCTTTGGCGGTCAGCTCCAGCGCCTCCATTTTCAAAAGCGCGCCAACGGCCTGCGGCACATGGGCAATAAAGGGTTTTAGCGCGGTAATCTCTGACGCATCAGGGCGGGTTTTGAAATCCTCCGCAAACAGGGCGTAGTGAAAAGCATCCTTGTTAAAATCCAGCAGGCGGAACAGTTCATAAACCTCTGTGTCCCTGTTATAATATGTATAATAGGCGCCCCAAAGCACATCCAAATCCAAAGACTTTGCCATCGTATTTCCCGTTGAAACCGGGGCAAGTTTACGGCAAATCTGAGGGCTCACAAGTCAAAAGGCTTACAGCATGCGCAAAAAAGTTTTGATCAATGGTAATGTGATCAATCCCTATCAGTTGATCATGCCCGTCAACGGACAGCCGGAGGCCTCCATACCTTTTGTGCTGCATATTGACAAAGCAGCGTTTGAGGCAGCCCTGCGCGCCGAATGTGAAGGCTGGATCGCAGATGCGCGCCGGGATGACGCCGAAAACCCAGATGAGCATGACGCCTTGACCCAGGCCGGATACCCGCCATGGGACACGCTTATAAAAAATGAAACGCTCATGATGCTTTTATTCAATGCGTATTATTTCGCGGAATTTGCAGAAAAGTTCAACGAAACCGGTCATGAGATTATATCCCGTTACTGGGTCAGCGAATTTACCGGTTACAGGCATGAGGGCGATGTTCTTGTTTTCAGTGGCCAATGTGAAGATCGCGGCGCCATTATTGATACAATGGATGAATATTATCGCCAGAGCCGGTTTGAACGCCTATTGGATCACCCTGTTTCAGATCAGGCCAAAGCTGTCCTGCGCAGCATCGTCACGGATAATGTTCCGACCATAATCTTAATCGGGCTTTTGCTCGATGAAAAAAGCGATTTGAATATCACCCGCCTCATGCTGGCAGGCAAAGATCCATGGCGTGATCCTGAAACCACCCGGGATCAGGTATTTTTAAGAGCCGCTCAAAAGCTGGAAGGTGTAGATCAGGATGCCGTATGGGCACGGCTTAACGCGCAGTGGTTTGGCAATGCAGACAATAACTACACAGGCCGGGAACGCACAGCCGTCGAAGACACTATCTTCCGGGCTTTGATGGAATATACGGATGATGATGGCGCATTTCTGCCGAAAATGGTTTAGATACCATAATTTTTTTGCAGGCTATATTACGTCTGTTTCCCCTTGCCATGCCCCTTGCGGCTCCTCTAAAAGCCGCCCACGACAAAAAGAGAGGTATTTATGTCCTATGACATGATCGAATTTACGCGCGATGGGGGCGTCGCAAAGATCCGCTTAAATCGACCTAAGGCGCTGAACGCCCTTTGCAATGACATGATGAATGAGGTCATGCTGGCCTTGCGCGAACTGGAATCAGATGATGCCATTGGCTGTGTGATCCTGACAGGATCTGACAAAGCCTTTGCTGCAGGCGCAGACATCAAGGAAATGCAGGAAAATCAATATCTGGATATCTATAAAGATGATCCATTTGAAAAATATGCCGGCGCTATTGAGCGCTTTCGCAAGCCCATCATCGCCGCCGTCTCCGGCTACGCTCTGGGTGGAGGCTGCGAAATTGCCATGATGTGTGATTTCATCATCGCCGCCGATAATGCCAAATTCGGCCAACCCGAGATCACACTGGCCGTTATGCCGGGCATTGGCGGGACGCAGCGGCTTACGCGCGCTGTCGGCAAAGCTAAAGCTATGGATATGTGTCTGACAGGACGTATGATGGATGCCGACGAGGCGGAGCGCTCCGGCCTTGTCTCCCGCGTCGTGCCTCTGGATGAGCTGCAGGATACAGTCGAAGACATTGCCCGTAAAATCGCGTCCATGAGCCTGCCGATCACTATGATGACCAAGGAAACCGTCAATATCGCTTTTGAGACCACTTTGCAGCAGGGCATCAAATTTGAGCGCCGCTTGTTCCAAAGCATGTTCACCACCGAAGATCAGAGCGAAGGCATGACTGCCTTTATTGAAAAGCGAAAGCCTCATTTCAAGGGTAAATAGACCTCGTAAAAGCGGTTGACGCCCTTGCCCAAGAGGGTTATAGGGCGCGCCTACGAGATTATCGGCCCCGCATATCTATGTGAGGGGCCAAATTTTTGAGGATATTATGGCAAATACTGCTTCAGCGAAAAAAGCCGTTCGGGTTCAAGCTCGCAAGACCGCTGTTAACAAGTCTCGACGCACGATGGTACGTTCTAAACTGCGTAAAGTCGAAGACGCGATTGCCGCTGGTAACAAAGATGATGCACAGGCTGCAGTTAAAGCGGCTGAGCCGGCAATGATGCGCGCGGTTTCTAAAGGTGTTTATCACAAAAATACAGCTGCTCGCAAAATCTCACGCCTGAACAAGCGTGTGAAAGCCATGAGCTAAGCTTTACGGCATACCGAATTTAGAAGCCGGGCCTTGGGTCCGGTTTTTTTATGCCCTATTCCCCTTCTTGGAACTGCTTCATGGATATGGAGTAGCCGACATAAAGAGCGCTCCAAATAGCGATTAAGCTCAGAAAAGATAAAAGACTTTGCATTAGTAACCTCCCTGCTCTGGTAAAAAGATTTCCCGTTTTCCGCCGGCGCCGGACGGGCCGATCATACCCTCTTCCTCCATACGCTCAATCAGGTTCGCCGCCCGGTTATAACCGATGGACAGACGTCTCTGAATATAGCTGGTGGATGCCTTGCGATCCTTAGCCACAATGGCAACGGCCTGATCAAATAATGAATTGGCTTCGCCGCCGCCACTATCACCGCCGCCGGCCACCTCTTCGGGTTCGGCCGTGATATCCTCAAGATAGCTCGGCGTGCCCTGAGCTTTGACAAAGGCGGCGATCTTTTCAACTTCGCCGTCGGAAATAAATGGCCCGTGTAATCGGCGCGGACGGCCTGTGCCCATAAACAGCATATCGCCATTGCCCAGTAATTGCTCGGCACCTGTCTCGCCCAAAATAGTCCGGCTATCAATAGAAGAACCAACGCGGAATGCCACGCGGGTCGGGAAATTGGCTTTGATTGTCCCGGTAATCACATCAACTGATGGACGCTGGGTCGCCATAATCATGTGAATACCAGCGGCCCGGGCCATTTGCGCCAGTCGCTGTACGGCCCCTTCAATATCTTTTCCGGCTACCATCATCAGGTCGGCCATCTCATCGATGATCACGACAATAAACGGCATGGGTTCAAAGTTCAATTCTTCGGTCTCGTAAACCGGCTCGCCCGTTTCTTTATCATAACCGGTCATCACTGTGCGGGTCATGATCTCGCCGCGGGCTTTAGCTTCAAGAACTTTCTCATTATAACCGGCCATGTTCCGCACGCCCATTTTGGCCATTTTGCGGTAGCGGTCTTCCATTTCCCGGACGGTCCACTTCAGGGCAACAACCGCCTTTTTAGGCTCAGTCACAACCGGGGCCAATAGATGTGGAATGCCGTCATAAACCGACAATTCCAGCATTTTCGGATCAATCATGATGAACTTACACTGATCCGGCGTCATCTTATACATAAGCGACAGGATCATAGCGTTGATCGCAACCGACTTACCGGAGCCCGTAGTACCGGCCACAAGTAAGTGAGGCATTTTGGACAAATCAGCAATATATGGCGCGCCGCCAATATCCTCACCCATAATCAGCGGCAGGCCAGCCTCGGAATTCAGATAAGCATCGGTGGATAACATACTTTTTAACCAGACCGTTTCGCGGCGGCGGTTGGGCAGTTCAACACCCATAGCATTGCGACCCGGCACAACGGCAATCCGCGCGCTTTCCGCGCTCATATTACGAGCAATATCAGGGGCAAGATTAATAACCCGCTGGGACTTCACGCCCGGCGCTGGTTCAAATTCAAACAAAGTTACTACTGGGCCGGGGCGCACAGCGCCCATCTCGCCTTTAATACCGTAATCTTCCATGACCCGATGCAGGTCTTCGGAGGCCCGGCGCAGAGCCGCATCATCATGCAGGGTTTTACGCGGCGGCGGCGTTTTCATCAAATCCGCACCCGGCAAGACATAGTCCGAACCTTCGGGGAAATAAAATTCTGGCTTTTTGGCTTTGCGGGCCCGGCGTTTTTTCGGGGCAGGCTTTGGCGCGACTGGCTGAGCAACAGGTTTTGGAGCAGGAACAGCTTGCGGCGCAGTATAAGCAGGCGCGGCATCAGGAATATCCCGCATTAGCGTATCAATAGAACTGCCATTTTCCATATCAGCCACATAGGTTTTCGCAAAACGTCTACGCACCCATCCGGCAAAACGATCAAACCACACCCGTATTGTAGCCCAAACCAGAAGAACAGCTTCCCACACATCCATAAGATCTTTGCTAACTAGGCCGATAAAGCGCGCAAAGCAAAAAGAGGCAATCAAAAATGTGATAAAGGCCGCAATAAAACCAGAGACCGGAATATTAAACTTATCAAACCCGGCTTTGAAGTTCAGGAAAATACCATCGCCGAACCAGCCGCCAAGGCCGCTCGCCATAGGCCAGCTTTGCGGAATTGGAAACGCCGACAAAGTGGCCGCTCCAAAAATTACAGTTGCGGCGCCTAATAGAAAATGACCAAAGCGGTCCAGCCGTGTGGCTTTTTTACGGGGCCAGAAAATACCTTTAATACCAGTGGTAAAACAAAGAAGCCCCGCAATAATGGCCCCCCAGCCCATGAACTGCATCATGAAATTACTCAGAGACGCTCCGCTTTCGCCCAGGGCGTTTTGCACCTTGCCAATACCAGCCGTATCGCCCGTTGAGTCAAAAGGATTATAGCTTAGCGTCGACAGCAGGATAACCGCGCCAAGACCCAGCCAGAACAGCGCCCAAATCGCCCGGCGCAGCAGACCCGGTGCATTATCCAAATCATCCATCAAGGCCTGAGCATAGTCAGCATCATAAGCGGCAGTGGCACTTGGAGGTGGCGGCATGTATTCCTCACGTCAAAATCAGTTAACGGATTGTGAATGTAAGGAGTAAATTACGGGTTAATGTGGCAACGCAAGATCCTTAAAAATACAGGAGGGTCGGAAACAGTAAAGCCTAGAGTTTCGGCTCTATTGATATAATCATTAGCGACACCACATTATGTTTATGATTTGCCTTATCCGTACCATGAACCCGGCAACCCTGAACTTTGCTCAGGCCCTATTAAAAGACGCGGAAATAGAAACTTTTCTCTTTGATATGAACACTTCAGTCATGGACGGCTCTACCATTATCATTCGGCGACGTCTGATGGTGATCGATGAAGACGAAGAGGAAGCCCGCGCTATTTTAGAGGCGGGCGGCCTCGGCAAAGAATTGATGTAACACCGTGATAAAGGTTTATGCTATCACTGCGCAAACGGGTCAGACCATTTTGCATCCGTATAGACATTAGATCCCGTCAGCGTTTGTAAAAAGGCCACAAGCTGTGCTTTTTCAGCATCTGACAAATTCAGGTTCTGTAAATTACCGTTTGGACGCAAACGGTTATCAATCGTGTTGAGAAACTCCGTTAAAGGCGGTTCTGAATCGGGCTCCTCTATCTGGTTATAATGATTAACTACATCCAGTAATGTTGCCAGCGAACCATCATGCATGAACGGACCATTAGGCGATCCGTCAGGTGATACTAGGTCCCTCAGGCTAGGTGAACGCGTATTTGTCAGATCAAATTCTGTGATCGATCCGGCCACATTGAAAACGCCGTTGTGATCTGAGCCCGGGCGGATATCAAATTCAGGGGCACGATGACAACCTTGACAGCCTGCACCACCCTGATCCGGTGGATCTAGGAAAAGTCGTTTCCCGGCATTTTCCTGATTGGTGAAATTTGGGAAATTGGCACCGTTATTATTGACCTGTGCCCGACCTTCGTCAAACCGGGAATCAAAAGAGAAGATGCTTTTGGTAAATTGGGCCAGCGCCTCCTGCAGGCGAGCCTCTGTGATGTCGGCATCGCCAAACGTAAAGGTGAAGAGCTCCTGATAATATTCCAAAGCTTCCAGCTTGGTGACAAGGTCGTCAAAATCTGGACGCCCGTTTTCCCCGCTGAAACCATGCTCATTATGATCATGCAGGGGCTGGGTTTCCTGAGCTTCGTGACTGGCGGCCCGCTCATCCCAGAAAAAATTATCCTCATCAGCAAACTGAGTGTTGATCAGACGCATGGAATGTCGTCCTGTCAATCCGCCCTCTACGCCCGTACTGACTACATCCGGATCACTGAACCCATGAGATTGAATATGGCAGGACGCGCATGATACCGTATCATCTACGGACAAGGCCACATCATAAAACAGCACACGACCCAATGTGGCCCCTGCATCCGTAATGGGATTACCCCCATCATTGAGTTTAGTGATGTAATTGGGGACGGCCTGATTGGCATAATTTTCCAGATTATCCAGATCAATACGCCCGCCAAACTGCGCCAGAACCGCATTCTGGTCTGTCGCCGGGGCGCTTACAGTAATAGTAAAACTGTCTGATACGCTACCGCCATTTCCATCACTGGCTGTAATCGTGACCGTTATGACACCATCGGCTTCGGGAATACCGCTGATAACGCCATTGCTGGCAGATAAACCACCTGCAGCCGGACTGAAACTGACCGTATAGGTCAAAGTGTCATTATCCGCGTCGGAAAAAGTGCCGCCATTTTGTGTGGCATCGTAATTAAACGTTTCGCCCGTGGACGCTGTTTGGTCTGCATTGGCACTGGCGATAACAGGTGCCGAATTCGTGACGACCGGCGTTGTCGGTGTTGTTGTTCCAGTATTTGATCCGCCCCCGCCGCAAGCGCTAAGGATCAGCGCCGACGCCATCGTCATCCATATTTTTTTCATGTTGTTCCCAATTTAAAACGATGAATCATGCAAGGTTTTTATATGGAACTCCAGATAGCAAAACTTTGAAGCTTTGCCTCATTAAATCTTGGATAGAGATATTAACGGGAAGTGAACGGGATCAGACCAATAACGCAATAGCCAATAGAGCGTTGAAAATCATCAGGGCACAGTCAATCACAAATATCCGCAACATGACGCCCTTGAATACATTCCACAAACCGCCGCCCCGGCGGTTTTGCATAGCCATGGGAATATTACCGAAAAACTGAGAACCATGTGCCAAAGCATTAAATATAAGAAGAGTCGCCCACTGACTGTTTTTATCAAATCCGCCTATATTGAACAGGAGCATGATATTGAGCACCGATAGGGCCAGATTAAATCCGCCCATGAAACGACCAGATTCAACCAGCGCCTCATAAGCCGTATTATTCCTGTGCTGTTTATCAGGCACCAGAACTTTCCCAAAGATTTCACGCCGCCTGTAAAATGCATCAAATCCCAGAGCGAACCATACGGCATTCATGAGCAGGACGGCTTTCAGAGTGATTTCAAGCATTATTATTCCTTTTACGCAAAGCTGCTTATGCCGCGCTAGCCTCTTCAATTGAATTAAATCCGTCGGCTTTCAGGCGGCGGGCCAGATCACTTCGAATATCCATGACAAGGCCCGGCCCCGCATAAACCAGTGCCGAATAAAGCTGCACAGCTTTGGCCCCGGCGCGAATTTTGGCATAGGCCTCGCCGCCGCTGCTGATCCCGCCCACACCGATCAGATCTATCCGTCCATCGGCGGCCGCCGCGAATTCTTTGAGCATGCGCGTTGATTTTTTAAACAAAGGTGCACCCGACAGACCGCCGCCCTCATCTTTGTGGGCGCTTTTCAGGCTTTCCGGACGATCAATAGTCGTATTGGACACAATGATAGCGTTCATACCATATGTACGGGCCTGCTGCGTAATCCGCTCCACCTGGTCCAGACGCAGATCCGGCGCGACCTTGAGGAAAATAGGCGTAGACGGATTATCCCCGGTCAGCTCGGCGCGGGCTTCTTGAATACGGCCCAACAGATCATCCATAGCGTCTGCGGCCTGTAGATCACGCAGACCCGGCGTGTTAGGCGAGCTGATATTAATAGTAAAATAATCGGCCAGACCCCAAAGGGCCGAAAGACCCGTGACATAATCGGCCACACGATCATCACTGTCTTTATTCGCGCCAAGATTGGCTCCGACAATGCCGCCATTTTCACGGCGGCGTTCCAGCCGCTTTCGAAATATATCAAGCCCGCTATTATTAAATCCCATACGGTTGATCACAGCCTTATCTTCGGGCAGGCGGAACAGGCGCGGGCGCGGATTACCCCCTTGCGGCCTCGGCGTAACCGTGCCGCATTCCACAAACCCGAACCCAGCTCCAAGCATAGCGTCTGGCACTTCGGCGTCTTTATCAAATCCGGGTGCAAGACCAACAGGATTAGTCAGTGCCAACCCGCCAACATTGGTCGCCAAAATCGGATCAGGTTTCTTCGCTGTCATAGGTCCAAGCCCGGCTTTTAGCGCTTTGATAGTCGTGCGGTGCGCCGTCTCGGCCGGCAGAGTACGCATCAGACTGGTTGCGGTTTTATATAGAAACGTCATAGGATTAAGTCTCGTTATCTTTATTCGTCGAGCGGTTTAATGGGATTGAATACCCGAAAGCAATTTTTTCGCAACGGATAACCGCTAAAGGATTGGTATATGAGTGACCAATATGATTGAAACGAAGAAAAGCTGATAATCCAAGGCAAAAGGGTTATGGACCTAAGTAAAACATACCAAATGTATTTAAGTGGGCGTTCTGACGATCAATCTATGCTTGATTACGATTACCAAGCCGCCATATATCTATGGCTTAAATAGCGATGACTACCGTTTTGGCGCATAAGAAGACGTTAGTCTTCTATCACCTAATGCGACATTGATCCCTAAAGGAGACATTAAACTTGGGGCTTTATCATAGCTCATTGACGCAAAAAAGCGACATACTTACTCTAGCGATTCTGTAGGTGAAAAGTACAGAAGAGAACCTATATTAAAATAAACAACGAATCGAAGCGTTAGGATTGGCCTGTGAAAGTAGAAAAACTAAAAAAAGCCGAGCTAGATTCTTACTGCAACAGTCTTGGTATTGCCATCGAGAAGAAAAAGAAAGCTGAGCTGATCAAAGCCGTGTATGACTATGAAAGGGCTCAGATAGATAAGGCAATTGCAGAAGGCAGATGCCTAGAGCTTTTGAAAACGAAAATACGTGATATTTCTTGATGAATACGCATCAAACTTGAATGCAAAGGTCAATGCACGCAAATCAGAAATGATGAAAGACGATAATTCTCACTATCTGATATACAGAGTGTTGGGAGTTCCATTTGAAGAAGGTGCTCTAATCGATGTATACCAGAACACGGGGCGGTTCTTGTATAAGTATGCAGGGTCTTTTCTCGAAGAAGCAGCAACAATGTGCATGTTTTTTGCGAATAGTAGTGGTGGAAAAACTATAGTGGAAAATACAGAAGGAACAAAACCCAAAACCTTTGAAATTGATTTCTTAAATGGTAATGACGCGGTTGAGTTAAAATGGCGCGACGCAACAACTGATGGAGACCATATCACGAAAGAGCATACAAGAGTTAAGGTTATAAAAGGTCATGGCCACGTACCAGTTCGAGTCATGTTCTATTATCCATTAAGAGAGCAGGCTATTAAAATTCAAAATACACTAAAGACGCTTTATGCTGGAGTTGGTGGAGAGTATTATGCTGGCGACGATGCTTGGGATTATTTAAAAAAAGTTAGCGGCTATGACTTAAAAGCAATTCTTACAGAAATTGCGGAAGCAAAAGATTCTGAGAGCTCACATGATTAATAAAGTGATAGCTGGTGACTGCTTGGAAAAAATGAAACTTATCGAAAAAAGCTCTGTAAGTTTAATATATCTCGACCCGCCTTTTTTTACAAAGAAGAAGCATGTCCTCTCAAATAAGGAACGCACTAAGGTTTTTAGTTTTGATGACTTGTGGGAAAATAATAAGGGATATGCCGAATTTTTAAATGCTCGCATTGAGGTCATGAGAGATCTCTTAAAAGAAGATGGCTCAATATTTGTCCATTGCGATAAAAGTGCCCAGCATATAGTTCGCGCAATTTTAGATAATGTTTTCGGCGTTGAAAATTTTCAATCAGAAATTATCTGGAGTTATAAGCGTTGGTCAAACTCAAAAAAGGGCCTGCTGCCGAGTCACCAGAACATTTATTTTTATTCAAAGAGTAAGAACTTTAAGTTCAATACGGTTTATACAGCATATTCAGAAACAACAAACGTAGACCAAATCTTACAACGCAGAACGCGAGATAAACACAACAAATCGATATATGACACAAACGAAGTTGGGGAAGCGAAATATAGCGGGCAAAAAAAAGGCGTCCCTCTTAATGATGTTTGGGACATACCCTATCTAAATCCAAAGGCTAAAGAACGTGTTGGCTATCCTACGCAAAAACCTTTAATTCTTTTAGAAAGGATTATACAACTTACAACCAATGAAAATGACTTAGTTTTAGACCCTTTCTGCGGAAGTGGAACTACATGCGTTGCCGCCAAATTACTAAATAGAAATTTCATTGGAATTGATCAGTCTATAGAGGCAGTTCAACTATCTCAAACAAGAATCGCGAATCCCGTGAAAACCGAGTCAAACCTACTTAAAAAAGGAAGAAGCTCGTATGTAAATAAAGACAAAGAAGCTTTATCACTCTTATCAGGATTGGAATATAATGCTGTCCAACGGAATAAAGGAATTGACGCTATTCTAGTCAACAGTTTTAGAGATTCACCTGTGTTGGTACGCGTTCAAAAACCAAACGAATTACTTAGTGAGGCAGCTTCACTGTTAGCAAAAGCTATGGAATCTAAGAAATCTAAAAAGTCTATATTAATTCAAACGAACCATGACGAGCAACCAAATGAAGTAATCGCATTGAAAGGCATAGTTGTTCTTAAATCGCTACCACTTCAAATTGAATCGTCTCTTGGGTCTGAAGAATATTTGAAAAAGGTGAGCTAAATACCTCATAGCGGAATGTCCGCTTCGCCCCCTCAATACGCATTCGGCAAAAAATCCGTGACGTCCGCTTTCGGGGAAGTTGTAGCATTAAATACCGCCGTAGAAAGTATTGGTAGAAATATCGCCAAGGGTTAAATTGTCACCAGAGCCTAGTTCTAAATTAACTCAGCTAATATCTTAAATCTCGTCCGGGAATTCATAGGTGCCGTCAGCGGCGGGTTTCAAGTGCCAAACCGCTTTTACCTGTGATTGCGTAAGCACGCCATATTGATGGGGAAATAAATCGCCCTTGCGCGATGGTTCATATTTCAGGCTCTCGCCAAAGCCCTCAGCATCAAAGGCGGCGACCACAATGACGCCTTTATCCTTGAAATGCAGATTGGCGGTTTCGCGTAGCTGATCCCCCGTTGAAAGGTGAATATAACCATCCTGATGATCAATGGGCGCGCCCCTAAACACACCATCCCGCTCAAACTGCTCCCATTCACCGGTAAGCAGGATTTTATAAACCAGAGCCATCCTATTACCGCTGCGGGGTATGGGCGACTTTATGCTGCCAGAAAGCTAATATAGGCGCGCCAAGTTCAAGAAACATACCGCCTATCATTGTCTGCGGCGGAATCCCCATATTCAGATAGCTATAGAGCCGTGCCAGCCCGCCCAGAAATATGGCCAAAACCAATATGCGAAATATGCCTGTATGGATTTCAGTATCCCGAACAATATACCAGATCAGAAATGTCAGGCTGAGATAAAATACCGATAAATAGCGAAACTGATTATCCAGTTCTGCGCTGACCGCTTCGCCGCCATTCATCCCGGCCGCGCCGCCCATAAATCCGGTCACCGCAAAATAGAGCGGGATCAGGCTAAGGATCATTAAAACAATTTGTAATCCGCGTTTCATAATAGTCTCCTAGTTAAGCGGTTTCCGGCCAAGCTTATCTGCGCTCAGGCTTGAAATATAGAGATAGCCATCACCGGGAGCATGCGCGCCCGTGGCCTGAGGATAGGCACCGCTGGGGTCCTGCCAGCTGCGCAGAACATTTCCGCTGGCATCTATATGTATGATAAATCCGTAATCAACCGCTTTGGGCTTCATGGATTCAGGCAGGCGCCAGGCGAATTTGCGCCAAAATGGTTTGCCCGACATATTATCCAGAAATTCTGAGCGCCGCGAAATCAGCCCCACATAATAAGTACCCGGTTCAGCGCCCGGATTAATATTATCGGGAAAGCCCGGCAGGTTATCAATGATCACCTCGGACTGACCTTTCTTGGGGCCCGATATCCAGATACGGTGTATACGGTATTCGCCGGTCTCATTGACCAGAATAGATTGCCCGTCCGGGCCCATAGCCACGCCATTGGAAAAGGATAAATTATCCATGATCAAAGAGGTTTCGCCGCTGGCCGGGTCATAGGCGAGCACCCGGCCTGTCCGGCCATGCTCCATAATTTCCAACAAGGACGCTTTCATGGTTTGCCCGGCCGCCTGGGCGCCAAATTTTGTACTGGCATCGGAGAAATAAATCACGCCGCCCGGCCCGATGTCCAGATCATCGGCGTATAAAATTGGCGAGTCTCCCACCTTATCAGTCAAAGTTGTGACCGTGCCGTCCGGTGCCACGGATAATAAGCCTTTAAACGCATCGGCCACAATCAGGTTCCCAGCGGCATCAAATTCAAGGCCCAAAGGTACGCCGCCCGTATCGGCCATAGTCGTGACTTGGCCGGAAGCTGCATTAATTTTGCGGATCAGGCCATCCTGAGAGGACACAAATAAATAAAGCGATCCATCTATGACACGGCTCGCCACATCTTCGGGGCCGTGAATATCACCAATATCCAGAAGTTCCAGATCGGCCAGATCTGTATTGGGCGCAAAGTCACCCACATAGCCTTTGTCTTTTGGCGCGTCCCAGGCAATGGGATCAATGCCGATTGGCCAGAAGAATAAATAGGCCAGCAACACTATAAGGCCCAGACCCATGACTTTTAAAACCCGCTTCATCCCCGTCCCCGTTATTATGACTTTATCTTAAGGGACTAGCCGCGCGCCTCAAGCCATTTCTGATATTGCTTGGTCAGCTTACCTGTTTTCATCTGAGTCTTGATCACGGCCATTAAGGGGCTTTGCTTAACCTTGGGCATATGACCATCGCCCATGACATAAAGACTGCTTTTAGCCATGCCCATATTGGCCAGCGCCTTGAAGGTTTTGTTTTTGGATTTCACCACAGGCATTGTGATTTCTGTGTTTTCACCTGCCTGCCATTCCCGGGGGATGTGGGGACTATAACACATAGCGCGAGCTATGCCGACAATATCCACCGCCCCGCTTGCCATAGCCATTTCCGCCGTAGCAAGTTTGGTCACACCTCCCGTCACCATAAGCGGCATTTTCGCCGCGTCCCGGATGAGTTTGGCAAATTCAATGAAATACATTTCCCGGATCTGCGTAGAAGACGGATTGTCATCTTCGGCCATACCCATCATAGCCGCGCTTTCATAAGATCCGCCGGAGAGCTCGACAAAATCCAGGTCCTCATCATTGAGCCACTCAACCACTTGCCGGGCATCATTCTCGTCAAAACCGCCCTTTTGGAAATCCGCCGAGTTCAGCTTGACGCAAACTCCAAAGCCCTTGCCGGTCCGGGCTTTGACGGCGCGAATAATTTCCAGCAAAAAACGCGCCCGGTTTTCCAGACTGCCGCCCCATTCGTCATCACGTAAATTGGTCAAAGGCGACATGAACTGCGCGACCAGATATCCATGAGCGCCGTGAATTTGAACCCCGTCAAAGCCGGCCATTCCAGCAGCGGCTGCCGTATCCGCAAAGCGGGTGATCATGGCCTGGATCTCGTCCCCCGTTAAAGCGCGGGACTCGGCAAACATTTTTGCGGCTGGCCCCGGCAGGCTCACTTTGGTTTTTGAAGCCGACACAATATCCGTTTTCATAGCGGCGTAGACCTGTCGCCCCGGGTGGCTGATTTGCATATAAAGCACAGAGCCGCCTGACTTGCCCGCTTTGGCCCAGTCCTCAAAACGCTTACGCACGGCCGGATCATCCAAAGTTTCCTTGCCAAGATAAACACCGCCCGGCCCGGTCATAGCGTCCGGCGCGACCATCACATTTCCTGTCAGGATGAGCCCCGGCGTGCCTTCGGCCCAGCGCTTGTAAAGATTGATCAAAGCCGATCCCGGGATCTGTCCCGGCTCGGCCATGTTTTCTTCCATGGCGGCTTTGCTGATACGGTTTGGCAGAACATGGCCTGAAGCCAGTTTAAGCGGCGTAAATAATGTCATGATAAATCCCTGAACTTTTAATCAACATATAGACCCTTCATCCACTAGGCCAGTTCATTTCGAACAGGCGCCCAGTCATTTTTGCATGAAACATAAATCGCAAAATCCGGCAAACCTAAGAAGTTCCTCAATAATTCCTAAATCATTCCTAGAATCTCCCACAAGACCTCACAGGGGCGGCTGTGCTTATCTGTTTTCGTGATCGAGGCGTTATCTCAAATATGTTCGGGAGGAACATGTGGCGATCCGGGGCGCACATAAATGTCACAAAGGAGATAGACATGAAAAAATTTGTAACTCTATGCACAGCGGCTTTAACACTGGCCATTTCCACGCCAAGCTTTGCGGCGGATAAAAGCGAAGTAGCCTTTACCTATAATCCAGACGCGGCAGTGGAAACCACTTATGCCAAGCTCAGCAAACAGGCTTATAAAGTCTGCCAGGCTGAATTGGGGCCGTTCATGCAATACGGGGCGGCAGACTGTGTTGAGGCTTATATGGCAGACATTATCGGCAAGATTAACCGCATAGACCTGACCGCTTATCATAAAGTCCAGACCTCCGATGACCGCGATGTCATCATGCTGGCAAAGCTGGAAAAAGACGTTTCCGAAAAGAAATAAACTTTGTGACTGACGGGAATATTTTGGGCACATAGACCCGTCATCAACAAAGCCCGGTTTCGCGCCGGGCTTTTTTGTGAGCAATTATTTAACAACCAAATCAAGGTGTCGCTACACAATTACAATTTAGCTCAAATCCGTCGGGGAATTCGAACTTTTATTATCAAATAACTGGAACAGGAAGAATTATATAATTCCCGTTTGGGCTATTGAAAGCCTTTTTAATTTAAATTTGGTTGCGGGGGTAGGATTTGAACCTACGACCTTCAGGTTATGAGCCTGA
>JAHDGM010000041.1 GCA_020627655.1 Hellea sp. | reverse complement strand
AAAAGTCCGGGTCGAACTCGTTCAGTTCTATTTGGAGTAATCTTTTTTCACTCATTACTTTGCTCTTTAATCTAGCCTATCCAACTATAAAAACAAGGCTTATCATTCTTTATCTAGAAGCCGGCTTCCTAGTGCATCTTTCGGTGTTTGTTGAATATCATAATTCAAAAACCCTACCAGTAGTGTAATACCACTCAATATCGGTAACGCAGCCATCATCACTGTTCCGGCTGATGCAGCAACTGGACCTCCGATTTTAACAAGTCCGTAAACAATCCCAAAAATCATGGCAACACTCCCAACCAACAATTCTAGTGTTGCAACACTGAAGTCACGCAAAAAATAATTATAAATTATGCGTTTAAAAAAATTCTTTGTATTTCCTTTCATAAAAGGCCAAGCCTCCTTATGAAAATGCAAATTACTGACTTCGTCAGCATAGAGCGCAAACATGGGAATGTCCAAAACTTTGGCCTTCACCAATCCGGCTCTGAACAATAAATCCGTCTCGAAAAAATAGCGTTTTGCGATTTTCGCTGTGTTCAAATAAGGTAAAACATGAAGATTCAAGGCGATATAACCATTGGTAGGATCAAAACTATTCCAATATCCTGTTGAGAACTTAGAAACAAACGAAAGAACAGCGTTTCCTATAAGCCGCCCTTTGGGCATCTCTCTTAAGTCTTCTGGATTATAAAAACGATTACCTTTTGTATAATCGGCACGTCCTTCTCGGATTGGTCGGATAAATCGTTTAATTAAAGCGGGGTCCATCTGCCCATCGCCATCCAGTTTGACGCCGATATCCATGCCAGCTTCGTAGGCGGCATTTAAACCCGTTAAGACAGCACCGCCAACACCTTGGTTTTCCTTTAGAAAGAGAACTGTTACGCGTTTATCATTTACATTTTCCTGAATGAACTTCCCTGATCCGTCAGGGCATGCGTCATCAACTGCGTAAATTTGATCCACCTCAGGACCAATCCCATCAATCAGATCTTTCACAAATTCTGTGACTTTAAAGCACGGAATAACGGCGGCGACCTTCATATTTTCAGATTCAAATACCATTAGCCACCAGTAGGGATTAAGCCCTTGTTACAGCTTCAAAAATTCGCCGCACCATACTCTATCAAGAAGGTAAAGCAAGCTATAAACATGTGGTAATTATTGCCTTCTCAGCGTTTTTTCCGGCACAAATTCCTCTGGCATGATCGTCGGTCTATAATCTTCTTCTTCAGGTTCTTCGATGATAACCGCTTTCTTGCGCATGATATGCGGATATTCCAAAAGGATTTCAAAGCCGTAATTGACTTGCGGCAGAGATTCATCAAACCCAAACATAAGAAAGCCTTCGGGCTTTACCACATTTGAAAGGCTTCTGGTGACACGAATTCTTGCCGGAGAAGAGTAGCTCGACAGGCTGTTTCTAAACAGAACCAGATCAAACTGCCCTAACTTATCAAGGCTGGATAATAAGTTACATTCTCGGAATGTCACCAAAGAGCGCAGATTGTCTTTAACTTTCCAGTCCTCGCCGATACGCTCGAAATATGTGATGAGGTCCCTGATAGGCAAGCCGCGCTGCACTTCAAAATGCGTATAACGTCCCTCTTTGGCGCGGTCCATAGCGGGGGATGGGTAGTCAGCCCCAATAATTTCAATATGGGCATTAGGGTAACGTTGTTTGAATTTATCAACCTGGATCGCCAAAGAATAGGCCTCTTGTCCGCTACTACTGGCAAATGACAGGATACGAATTCTTTTATTGTCTGGATGATTGTAAAGCGCAGGTAACAAATAGTCTTCTACAGCGACAAGACTTTGAGGGTCTGGATTAAAATGGGTATCCCGCTCAAGCAAGGATGAAACGACTTTCACGGCAAGCCGTGTATTACCTTCGCTAAAAAGATCATCTACCAAATGGGTTAAGCTTTGATAGCCTTCAGTCCGCGCTAAAGCGCTTAGCCGGGTTTCAACCAAGAATGCGTGATCATCACCCAAATGTATGCCGGCCAGCTCGAGGGTTAATCGTTTCAGAGCCTCGTAATAGCTGGGTCTGAGACTGAACACACTGCTCATGGCGTCAGTAAACCCGCCTGCTGTAATTTGCTGGTAATGATGTCACTATCAAAGGGCTTCATAATATACTCATCCGCCCCGGCTTCCAAAGCTGCGGTGATTTTAGAAACATCGCGTTCTGATGTACAAAACAAAACAACAGGTTTCTCGCCTTTTGGCTCACCGCGCAAGAGCCGTAAAAAACTTAGGCCGTCCATAACAGGCATGTTCCAGTCAAGCAAAATAGCATCAGGCATTTCTGTTCGGCACTGAACCAGTGCCTGCTGGCCGTTTTCTGCTTCTTTTGTATCAAATCTGAGGTCAGACAAAATCCGGCCCGCAACGCGGCGTATCATTTTTGAGTTATCAACGACGAGGCAGCTCTTCATCATACCGCCTCTCTGGCTTGTCTTGTTGCCGTAGATGATAATGGTAGATCAACAATTTCTATTGTCACATCATCCCCATCAGGCCTCACAAATAATCGGGCGCCTTGTTCTGCAAGACTCGCATCCAAAACGGGCATTTCGAAATCAGCCGGCATCTCTCCCGAGCAGCGAGTTGATACAACATATCCAGCAGAGCCTTTCCGGGCCGTCACAGATAAATGAGCCGTTTGATTTAAGCCGCGATCCTTTCGCGCCTTAGCCGTCTCAACAACATTCGAAATTAAAGTTTCACCTAAATCCTGTAAACCTGCCCGCAAGGTTTTTAGGACGTCTCGGTCCAGCATAGCCTCATCAGACATAAAAGACACGCTCACACTTTTATCCTGACAGCGGGCAATGCGTAGCCAATGATTAGTAATGGCCGGCATGATCACATCGATTTTATCTCGCTGAATGGACACTGGTACAGTTTTCGGCAATTCATCATTCGAAGCCAAATTGATCAAGGATCGTAATATTTTTTGATCCGCCCCATCTGCATATTGGATTAATCCGCCAAGTATATCCTTAGCTGTTTTTTGCGCCGCCATATCGGAGACAAGATTTGCACCTATTGGTTCAGGCCTGTCCGTTTGCGCTGCCGTTTCGACCTGCCTTATGTGTGTTTTCACCTCACTAGGGACAGAATCAGCATTCGGCGCAAGCTCATCAAGCCCCGCTTCATATTGAGAAATAAGTTTTTGCAAACACAAAACCGAAGCAGCACATGTTTCGTCAGACCGGGTAAAAGTCAGATCATCGACAACATTTTGTGCAGCACGGTAAATGGCCCTCGCATGCATAAGTTTAGCATGGCTTTGGATATCACCCAATCGGTCAAGCACGTCATTGGCAGGCAATGAGGTTCCGAAAAACATTTCAGACATGTGCTTTTGACACAGATTCGTAAATCTGCGGGCAGCCACCAAATCATCACCACTATTACGTGTCATAATATCCTCAGGGTCATAGAGCTGATTCGCACATAAATGCGCAGCATTACCCGTCAAAGAACAGTGCCAATAAAGTGTTAAAAGGACCTAAAGAAAGTTAACAAAACGGGTTAAAAACTGACCCTTTTACGCCGCTGTTTGCGCGGCTTTTAACGGTAGGATCGCCGTAAACGTAACCAGTTCACCGTCGATATTACTATCAATTCTACCCTTAAGCTCTCGGATTAGCATTCCGGTATAAAATGGCTGTATCGTACGGCCATCAAATCCATCCTCAGGAGACTTACCTGATAGAGCCCGCGTAAACGCATCATAAATCCGTGCTTTAGGCCCTTCTGCAGTAACGGTTACAAGGTTAGCCTCCCCCCGATTAGTCACGGAAATGGTTAAATCTCCGCCGCGGGGAATACTCTGAATAGCGATCATAATCAGGTTTAACACAAGCCGGGCTTGTGCTTTTTCAATACCTTCAAGAGACGTATTCCAAATAATATTAGCTTTGCCGCCCTCATACATATCCGAAACAAGCCTTTTGATCTCATCCATGCCAACAACTCCCGGTGAGGATGTGCTGGCGCCAAACGCCAATCGTAAAAATTTGAGCTTGTGGGAAGCCTGCCCGGCAGACAAACGCACTAAATCCATGGCATCTTCGTGCATATCGACATTTTCAGGATCATTTAAAACTTCAAGAGCCGTTCCCAGAGCCCCAATGGGACTAACCAGATCGTGACAAATCCGGCCACACATTAAGGCTGCAAGATCAGAAGGTGTCAATTTAATCAAAGTTTCGGACATGGGGGCGCTCACAATAATTTACTGTATCAGACGATAAATTCGTCCGAACCGGTAAAGCAAATATTAAAGCGCGCCCATTTCGATAAGATTTAATTTAAAACTAGCGAACAGTTTCCCAAACACCGGCTTTTTTCATCACTTTTTCACCCGGCCTTGCATCTCCGACAACTTTTTCTCCTGTTAAAGCTGCAACGACTTCTATCTGAACATTTTGTTCGCGCGCTTTGCGGGTATAGAGAGATTTGCGGCGTATATTGATTTCGTTCATAGCATTGACAATTTCCGGGCTGGCTGACCCATCAACTAAAGCCAGATATCCAGCAAGAGTTTCACCAACCAAGCCTTTGGCCTTAGCCATGTCTATAATCCTCTTGGCATTTGATGTCTGGGCATGCGCTTCAGGCACCATCAACTTATCTATGGTGACAAAGCCGGCAGCCCCAATGGCAATCGCTGCAACAGCTGAAAAAATTACAGTTCTCAAGGTCATATGAACCTCCTTAAAACAAGTCCGGGTTATCTTCGATCAAGTCTTCGATCTCTTTATCAAGCCTGACCCGAACTTCTTGATCAATCTTCACATTGAGATTGATTTCAATCGGTTTATCCGGCGCAATAATTTGCACCTTCGGGGCGCAGGCGGACAACAGACCAAGGGCCAAAGCCGCAGATAAAATTACCCTATTCATATCCAATCCTATATTTTCACGCCTGAACTGGCGATTAACACGCTCTTCAGAAAAATGCACCTCTATTATGGGATTTCAGTCTCAGACTGGATCGCATTTTTTATCTCTTCAGCAATACGGCCACCAAGTTGAAAACTGCGGGCAATGTTTAAAAGCTCACCCTCCAGAGTGACATTAAACCTGAAAACAGCGCCGCCTAAAACATTTGGGTTCTTGCCTTCAAATAGCATGCGCAAAATCAGAGTTCCATCAAGCGGGCCATTCATAATGGCTTCAAGTTCTTTGTAATGAAATTCTTTAAGTGCATCAAAGGCATAGCCTGCCAGCTCATTCTCGGCTCCTGCAGCGTCAGTCTGCGCAGAAGCATAGTGTATAACGCCTCCGTTTTTAACCTCAAGGCGGCCATTTTCGACCTCCACCTTAACGCCCGAAATAACGACAGGCAGAACTCCATTTACATCTCCGGTGGCAGTGAAGTTTTCGCCAGCAATATTGCCCATAAATTCGCCCAATGAGACGTTTTCAATTCGCAAGCTCATACGGTTTTCTGCAGTAGAATATATCCATGTGGTCGGATCCAAAGACACATACCCCGATCCAAGCGGCCACTTGGCTTTAAGAATACGAACGCCGTCCGGTATGGTCTCAAATATAAACTCCCCATCCCCCAAAGGGAAACCCGGATCAAAACTCTGAATGGTCAATGTCTGCGGCCCATCTGTAACGAGTGGGAAAAAAGACGAAAATTTCAGCTCCGCATTCACTCCTGAAAAGGGGCCGGGCAATGTACCCATTTGCATTTCAATCAGTTTTGCCGTCCCCGATGACGTCATCGGCTGTCCGTCTCCAAACTCAACATGTATTTGGGCCGATGCCGCGCCTTCAACATCCGCTATTTTACCGCGCAGGGCCGGTATAAGTTCCTGTGGCTGTAATCCGCGCCGCGTAAATAAAAGCTCGGGCACGATAATATCAGCAGCGCCCTTGCCATCTTTAAACTGGTAACTGACATCCACGGGCGTATTACCCCCATTAGGCAAAAAGCTCACTCCGTCACCGCGCCAGATTTTATCTTTATAAACAACATCTCCGCTAAGCATAACTGGCGGCAGATCAGATGCCGTAAACAGAACCTGACCATCTTCATAATTCACCGTAAAATGTTCGGGGATACCACTGGCTTTCACTTTCAAGCCTTTGGCTTCAACCATATTGGTAATCACATCAGCCGCAGGGGCATCAATAATAAATTCAGGCGGCGTCAATCTTTCAAAGACAACCCGCATATCAGCCTGAGGCGCAGTCATGACAGTCCCCGCACTTGGCACTGTATCAGATGTCATGCGGATATTACGGCCCTTAATGTCCCATTCCTGACGCAGGGCTATGAGCGCAGTAATATCAGCCTGATCATAAGTCACTGTCATAGACCGCTTTTCATCCGTACTGATTATGTCCGAAGACAATGCTGACACATTGGCGCTCAATTGCCCACGCTTAGACCGGTTTCTGATATATAAAGGCACTCCCGGGTCTTTGATTAAATCGAAAACCACATTTTCCGCACGCCACGGCGCTTCAAAATCAAATCTTTCCATTTTGACTTTGCTGTTTTCGGCAGGGGTAAAATAAATTTTTGTGACCTCATTACGGCGGTTAACGTCTAAACGCCCATCCGCCTTCAAGCCCGTTACATATCCACCGGGAATATCTCCGTCATAATCAATCCGGCCATTTAGTTTAAGATGAATGGCTTGATCCGTACGTTCAAAAGCAACCTTTGCCTTAAGGGGTGAGAGGCGGACTGAACGTCCCTCAGCAGTAACGCTTTTCCAGCTCCTGGGCGTTGCCATATCAGCCTCAAAGGCCTTCACGCCTTTCACATTCCGGCCATTGGTTGAGCGCATGGCTAGGGTTGCTGCGTTAAAATTCATGGGCAATTTGCCCTCAAACGCTGCATCAAATGACAAGGTCAAATCGTCATCATATTTTATGTATTCATAAAACGGGCGGTCTTCTCGTGACGACACGGTCAAAGATTGCCCCGTATTGGTCCAGATAATGGGTTCATTCAAGCGCACAATCATGCCAGCCTTGTCTTTATCGATCCGGCCTGACCCTTGTGCGCTTGCCCCTTCTAGGAGGCGCTCGAGCCCGCCTGCGACAGGCACAGCAAAATCACGCGTAACCGGAGCCGTTGATAAAGCTTCAAAAATAGCAATCTGCCTGGCAAGTTTACGTCGTCGCGGCATGTCCGGCATAGCGATATCCGACACCGCGGCCTGCCATTCTCCGCGTGCCAGAGTCGTCCCGCCATCGCTTCGCGGCACAGACACATCACCCTTCCATCCAATCTGACCTGCTCCCGATTGCACAGCCTTTCCTTTAAAGCTTTCAAAAGCGGCCTCATAATTTCCCGATATTGTCAGGCCTGTCCCAGTTAGGCGGGCCTTCCCATTGCCAGACAGGTTTAAGCCTTGACCGGAAAGTTCTTTATAAGCCCAGTTTTTTGCCCTCAAATCCAGGTCAAAGCTGGGTTCGCCGTCTTTAGCGGAGATTTTAACAGGCCCCATAAGCTGGGCTGTGACATCTCCATAATTGATCCGGCTCGGCGCTATATCCAAACTCAGCTCATAATCATTTTCAGCATTTAGCCGCCCGTTAAAGGCAGTGTCTATATTTCCATAAGGCGTCGACAAGATGGCCTGGCCGTCCTTGATATCTATACCGCCGGGCGGAAAGCTCACATTTGAGCCAGCGCCTCTTTCATCTCGGGCTTCAATGATATTAAGGTCAGGCATACCATTTTTACCGATTGCAATATCGATGACAGGGCGGGTAATAGTCATCGCCAGAATTTTCCCGTCCATTAAGTCGCGCCATTTATAGGTCATCTCGACAGACTCAGCCCTCATGAAGACTTTTCCGTCCTCAGATAAAACCAGTCCTTCTACCCGCGCATATTCTTCCGACAAATCTGTCACTGAAAATTCAGAGGATATACCTTCATCAACCAGGCGCGAACGCAATTGGTCTTCCGCGATGCTAAAGCGTTGTGACCAGGCCCATAATAATAACAGAGCAAATCCTATGATTAAGATGAGAAGCGCCCATAGAAGAAACTTCCAAACCGGGCTGCGGCTGGTTTTTTTTTCTTTCTGTCCGCTGCGTAACGACATTTTAATTTGCGATTCCGGATCTTTTTCGTCTACAAGCCTTTTGCCCCGCCCAATTTTGACAAAGCATTAACCAAGGTAGGGCATTTAGGGGATATCTAATAATGAAATTCTTGGAAGATATGAGTTTTTATGGTTTCTGTTCGAGACAAAGCCAAATCTTTCGTGGACAATCATGTAATGCCGCCCCTGAAGATCAGGTTTGAGGCCTTCATGTCCATGAATAATACACGTATATATCAAGATAAGCGTTTCAAATTTCTCGGAACATGCATTGCGGCAGCGATTGGCCTGTTTCTGGTATTACCAGACAGTGAGCCGGCGCAAGCGGAACCCGAAATGGTTTTGGCGACTATAGCGCCTACAATCGACCTGACCCGTGATGATCTTTATCTTGTGGATCACGCAGCCCAATCAACTGCAAAAACCTTAACCCTAAAATCCGGCGATAGCCTGGGGCCCCTTTTGCAGAAAAACGGCATAGAACCAAACCAAGCCTATCAAATTACGAAAACTTTTTCGGATATTTACGATCCGCGTAAACTTAAAGCAGGACAAAGCTTTCACCTTTATTATGACGGTAATGTGCTCAGCCATATGAGCTATAAGCCAAATGTCGAACGTACGGTCTATGTCAGCCGTGAAGACGATGGCAGCTTCTCAGCCAAAGACGTGACCGCCGAGTTTAAGATGGAAACGGTGCGCGTAAAAGCCTCCATTGAAAACTCCATTTATCTGGATGCAAATTCACTGGGCGCACCTGACCGGGTTATTCAACAATTTGCCAATATTTATGAGTATTCTGTCGACTTTCAGAGGGATATTCAGCCAGGCGATGAATTTGAAATGTTCTTTGAGGTGGCCAAAGACAATAAAGGCAATATCGTCAAATCCGGTGACCTTTTATATACGAGCTTTTCACCGCGCGGTAAGACGCTTGATTATTACCTTTATACGGACTCCAAAGGCCGCGAGAATTTTTACGACGCTAAAGGCAAGACAGCCAAGCGGAAATTACGTGCAACGCCTATTAATGGGGCACGACTATCATCCTCTTATGGCAAACGCCGCCACCCGATTTTAGGCTACCGTAAAATGCATACGGGTGTTGATTTTGCAGCACGTCGCGGAACGCCTATCATGGCGGCCGGCAGCGGAACCGTTGAATTCGCAGGTCGTAATGGGGGCTATGGGAATTACATTCGTATCCGTCACACAGACGGTTACAAAACGGCCTATGCGCATATGTCGAAATTCGCCAATGGCGTCCGCAAAGGCAAATATGTGAAACAGGATCAAATCATTGGGTATGTGGGCTCAACCGGTCGATCAACAGGACCGCATTTGCATTATGAAGTCCATCACAAAGGTAAGAAAATCAACCCCCGCCGTCTTTCACAGCTCTCTGGCAAACCGCTTCAGAAAAGCGAAATGCCAGCTTTTGAAAAGCGCCGCAAAGCTATCGATGCGATGAAGTCAACAGCACCCCTATTGCAAAAAGAGCCGATTCTGTCAGCCGATTTAACCGAGAGTCTGGATTAGGACCTTACACAGGCTTGTAGCTTTCTGCTGTTAATGCTTAAATAGCTCCATAATAATGGAGCTATACGCATGAATCTGATCAATTTCTTTACTTCTTTTGACAAGCTGATGAAAGAAAAGCTGGTGCAAGCCTTTTACTGGTTGGCCCTTATCATGATCGCCATGGCCTTTTCAGCCGAAGCTCTAGCCAATTTAAAACTTGGCCCTTTAGCAAAAGTTATAAATTTCTTTGAGTTTTTCGTACGGATCTTATTCGCCGTTGTTAGCTTACGCTTATTCTGTGAGGGTATGATTGCTTTGTTCCGGATCAATGACAACCTGTCACCTGATGGCGGGAAATCCGAAACAGCTGATATTGATCCTATCGAAGAGGCTCGCAGAGCGGCTGAAGAAGCCGCTAAACGTGCACGTGAAATGACTAATAAAGCCGTTGATAAAACCAAGTCTGCGGCCTCAAACCTTAAAGACAAAGCTGAAGGCGCTGCTGACAAAGCGGAAGATATCGTTGAGGAGGTTGCTGATAACGCCGAAGATGCTGTCGAAGAAGCAGCGGAAAAAGTTAAGACCGCCGCTAAGAAAATCGCCAGCCCTGCCAAAAAGAAAACAACAACGCGGAAGAAAGCGCCGACTAAAAAGACCGCTGCCAAGAAAACGACTAAGAAAAAATCCTGAGCGATTTACAAACGTAAAAGCGCCCAAGACTATTGGATTATTTGGCTTTTAGCTGGATTTTCTTATTCTTGACATCCACAGTCACGGTCTGGCCGTCATGAAGATCACCGGCCAGCACCATTTTGGCGAGCGCGTCTTGCACTTGCTTTTGGATAACGCGTTTTAGCGGACGCGCCCCATAGGATGGATCATAGCCTTTCTCGCCTAACAATTTGCGGGCAGAATCCGTCAGCTTGATACTGATGTTACGATCCGCCAGCCAGTTTTGCATACGGGCAATTTGAATATCCACGATCGCGCCCATGTGTTCGGGCTTTAGCCGTTCAAATAATAACATCTCATCCAGGCGGTTCAAAAACTCTGGACGGAAATGCGCTGAGACCTCCGCCATTACCCCTATACGGGCAGCATTGACATTATCACCGTCTGCCAGATTAAGCAGATGTTGTGCCCCGATATTGGATGTCATGATGATCAATGTATTTCGAAAATCAACCGTGCGGCCCTGCCCATCTGTCAGCCGGCCATCATCCAGAACCTGTAACAGCACATTAAATACATCAGGATGAGCTTTTTCGATCTCATCAAATAGTACCACCTGATAAGGACGACGGCGGACTGCCTCGGTCAATGCGCCGCCTTCATCATAGCCCACATAGCCCGGAGGAGCACCGATCATGCGCGAGACGGAATGTTTTTCCATATATTCGCTCATATCCAGCCGCGTGATAGCCGTGTCATCATCAAACAAAAATCCGGCCAGCGCCTTGGTAAGCTCAGTTTTACCGACGCCTGTCGGGCCTAAAAACATGAATGATCCGATTGGCCGGGCTGGATCCTTGAGGCCTGCGCGGGCTCTTCGAACAGCATCTGAGACGGCGCTCACCGCTTCGCTCTGACCGATAACACGCCTGCCCAGCACCTCTTCCATAGATAAGAGTTTTTCGCGCTCACCTTCGAGCATTTTTTCTACAGGCACGCCGGTCCAGCGCGAGACGACGGCCGCAATGGCTTCAGCTGTTACGGTTTCACTGGCGAGTGCGTTCTGGCTGGCTTCACTTTCCTCAAGAGATTGCATTCGTTCTTCAAGCTCAGGAATATCTTCATGCTGCAATCGGCCGGCAGTTTCGTAATCACCGCGGCGCACTGCATCAGATAGCTCAAAGCGAGCCTGCTCTAACTGCTCTTTGACTTCCGTTGCGCTGGCGAGCTTAGCTTTTTCAGCCTGCCAATCGGATGTTAATTCAGCGCTTTGAGCTTCAAGTTCATCAATTTCGCCCTGCCGTTTTTCAAGTCGCTCTTTGGACGCTTTATCTTTTTCTTTTTTAAGCGCCTCAACTTCGATCTTGAGCTGAACCAATCGCCGGTCAATTTCATCAAGTTCCTCAGGTTTGCTATCAACCTGCATACGCAGACGCGACGCAGCCTCATCCATCAAGTCAATCGCTTTATCGGGCAAGAACCGATCCGTAATATAACGATTGGATAGCTGGGCCGCAGAAACAATCGCGCCATCAGAGATCCGAATGCCATGATGCATCTCGTATTTTTCCTTCAAACCACGCAATATAGAGACTGTGTCTTCGACACTGGGTTCTGTCACAAATACGGTCAGAAAACGCCGCGCCAAAGCAGCGTCTTTTTCCAGATGTTTGCGGTATTCATCCAGCGTCGTGGCGCCAATACAGTGCAGTTCACCGCGCGCCAAGGCAGGCTTTAACAGATTAGCCGCATCCATGGCGCCGTCGCCTTTTCCAGCGCCGACTAATGTGTGGATTTCGTCAATGAATAAGATGATTTCACCATCCGCTTTTTCAATCTCTTTTAAAACTGCTTTGAGACGTTCTTCAAATTCGCCGCGATATTTAGCTCCCGCGATAAGAGCGCCCATATCCAAAGCCAAAAGCCGCTTATCCCGAATAGATTCCGGTACGTCTCCGGAGACAATCCGGTTGGCAAGTCCTTCGGCGATAGCGGTTTTACCCACACCCGGCTCACCGATGAGCAATGGGTTATTTTTAGAACGGCGAGATAACACTTGTATGGCACGGCGAATTTCTTCGTCGCGCCCAATTACCGGATCAAGTTTACCTGCCCGTGAAGCCTCTGTCAGATCACGCGCATATTTAGACAAAGCTTCATATTGATCTTCAGCCGAGTCCGATGTGACAGGTTCGTCTTTACGAACAGACTTTATAGCGTCAACAAGGCGATCTTTATCAACATGTCCGGACTTTAAAGCCTCTTTCAGATCCTTATCAGCGCCTAATATGGTCGCCAGCAAAAGGCGCTCAATGGTGACAAACGCATCCCCGGCTGATTTTGCGCTTTTTTCTGCATTGGCAAAAACCTTGGCTGCAGCGTTTGAAAGGCTCAGTCCTGAGCCGCCTTCAACACGGGGAAGTTTCCCAAGCGCTGTTTCAACAGCCATACCTAGCACATCGATATTCGCGCCGGACATTTGCAGAAGTTTGCGTGAAAGACCGCCCTGCTCATCCAGCAAAGCCATCATAATATGTAAAGTAGTTAGCTGTTGGTGATCACGCGTAACAGCTTCGCTTTGAGCAGCCTGAATGACGGCCCGACCGCGCTGCGTATATGATTGTATATCCATTTTTCACTCTTGATCGTAAAAATTTATTCCCGCTACAGGTAGGAATAAATTCCGCATCTTCAAGAGTGTTTCATTGAGATAAATTATCCCAATAAAGACAACTGAGCCGGCTCCCGAGATGGCACTGGAGTTTTCAAACTGTTTTGCTGTTTTAGCGCACTCAGCAGATTAAACTCTGCACGTTCAACCATTTGTGTGCGCGGAGCACGCCATTTAAAAATACGTGCCAGTTCACTGCCATGAGGACAATACCACTTTTTCACTGTTGGATCCCAACGTCCACCCAGACGTTTGACCAGATCCTTGTCTTTATAGTCGACGTTTAAATATTGCTTGGCCATGTTGCAGCTCCGTTCTTTAAAAAAGAACATAACAAGAACATTTAATGTGTGCAATCACTTTCTTCACTCACGATGAGCTTCACAAATGACCGCGTCTTGTATAGGCTTAGGCCATGTTTGAACCTATATCCTATAGTCTTTGGAAATCCGATAAATCGGCCTTTGCCCAAAAATTGGGGGATTCATTTCGTGAAACCGGCTTTGCGGTGATTTCGGATCACACCATTGACAGCGACACAATCAATACTGTGCAGCAAGCCTGTAAGGACTTTTTTGCTCTGCCCCGTTCTGTCAAACAGAGTTATTACGAAGATGGTGGCGGGGGACAGCGGGGATATACGCCGTTTGGGTCAGAAAACGCCAAAGGCGAAAGTGCTATAGACCTGAAAGAATTTTGGCATACTGGCCGCAAGCTGGAAAATTATAATGCCATCATGAAACCGACACCAAATGTTGATCAAGTACCGGCCTTTGATGATGCAACTTATGGCCTATTTGAAAGCATGGATAAGTTTGGTCGAGATTTGCTGGCCGGTATCGCCCTTTACCTGGAGCTTCCTGAGGACTATTTCGAAGACAAAGTTGATCACGGCAACTCTATTTTACGGCTGCTACATTATCCGGCGCAGGATAAACCCTTTCCGGAAGGTTCAATGCGCGCGGCGGCCCATGAAGACATCAATGTCATCACGCTTTTACTGGGCGCAGAAGAAGCCGGACTGCAAGCCAAGCACCGTTCAGGAGAATGGCTGGATATTAATCCGCCGGAAGGCACGCTTGTTATAAATTGCGGTGATATGCTGCAGCGCCTTACTGCAGGTTACCTGCCGTCGACCAGTCACCGTGTTTTAAACCCTGCGCCGGATCGCGTGCATTTACCGCGATATTCCATGCCATATTTTTTGCACTTTAACCCTGATGTGCTGATCAAGGCTCTGCCAGGCTGCGTCGCAAAAGGCGGCACTGCGGAACCACCGATAACGGCAGCAGACTATCTACATGAAAGACTGGTCGAAATTGGCCTGATTAAAACCTGATCAGCCCATGCCAAACATGATGCCTGCAATAGCAGCGTTCATCAGATTAGCCAGCGAAGCGGCGATAACAGCCTTAACACCCATTTCTGCAATTTCCGGCATACGGTCGGGAATCAAAGTTCCAAGTCCTCCCATTAGAATACCGATTGAACTCAGATTGGCAAATCCACACAGAGCAAAGGTTAGAATGACCTGCGTTCGCGGCGATAATGTTTCCTGAATTTGGCTTAGAGAAATATAAGCGATGAATTCATTGGTCACGATCTTCTCGCCAAAAATCGCGCCTGCCTGACGGGCCTCTTCCCACGGAATGTTTAGCGCCAACATGATCGGTGAGAAAATCCAACCCAGAATATATTGCAAAGAGAGCTGATCAAAGCCGAACAAGCCGCCGATCCAGCTAAGTAATCCATTAAACAGGGCGATCAAAGCTACAAATGCCAAAACCATGGCTCCGACATTCACGGCTAGTTTGAGGCCGTTTTGAGTGCCCACAGCGGCAGCCATAATAACATTACTATGCCGTTCCTGATCGCCCATCCTAAAGACCTGTTTGGCTTCATCTTCGGTGGGAGCCGGATCCGGCATTATAATTTTGGCCATTAACAGACCTGCTGGCGCTGACATAAAACAGGCGGCAATGAGATATTCCGGATTGATACCCATAGCCATATAGCCCAGCAGCACGGAACCTGCGATAGACGCCAATCCTGAAACCATAATGGTAAACAGTTCAAACCTTGAAACAGAGGGCAGATAAGGTTTTAGGGACAGGGGGGCTTCAGTCTGGCCGACAAAGACATTAGCCACAGCATTGATTGATTCAATCGGGCGCGTACCCGTAATAAAACGCAGGGCCCGGCCACCATATTTCACAATAACCTGCATAATACGCAAATGGTAGAGAACCTCCATCAAAGCGCCAAAAAAGACGATCACTGGCAAAACCTGAACTAAAAAACTAAATGCCGGGGCCTCTGGCACAAGGCTGCCAAACAGAAAATTGATACCGTCACTGGAATAATCCAGGAGTGACTGAAACCCTTTGGATAGACGTTCTAATACGGATTTACCCCAAGGCGTATAGAGCACAAAAAATGCGATCAATAACTGCAGTAAAAATGTGGGGCCAACAGCTCTTAACCGAATAGCCTTACGGTTACTCGACAAGGCATAGGCCATTAAAAATATAAGAGCGACGCCTATCAGGCCGGTAGCTGGGTGATTCACCTAATTATTCCCCATTTTAGTCAGGATATGTTGTACCTATATTTTCAACCCTGTCCATTGCTCTATCAGTTTACGGGCGAGTTTCTTACGACCGCGAATATATTCCTGCTGGGATAGAACACGCCCGGCATGTTCTTTAGACGGACTTACATATTTCCGATGACTCGGCTCGACCGTTGTTTCGAATTGTAGACGTACGCTCCGAGGCGACCGACCCCGCTTTTTTATATCCCGTGATTTCCGGCGACTGTAACGCAGGCGACGAGAACACTTAATATAGATGCTATCATCCAATTGCTCCCTGACCGCCTCTTGCGTCAGAATTAAAATACCTTCAACAATGATCAAGAGGCGCGGCTCCACATGCTGCGTCGTTGTCTGGCGAGTATGGGTCGTAAAATCATATTCGGGTACATCAACCGCCTGTCCGGCTTTAAGGGCTTTGAGATGTTTGGCTAAAAGTGAGAACTCAATCGTCTCAGGCGCATCAAAATTAGGTAGACCGCAATCAGGCCGTAATATTCCGATATCAATGTAATAATCATCCTGCCTTAAAAGGACACATCGGTTCGGCCCCATCATTTCAGCGATCAGCTTACTAAATGTAGTTTTCCCGGAACAACTACCACCAGCAATGCCTATGACAACTGGCTGCATTTAAAATGGACGCCGCGATGACAAAGCCGCATTAATTGTGCCGTCATCTAAATAATCCAGCTCTCCACCAACCGGAACGCCATGTGCTAAGCGGGATATAGTGACACGTTCACCCGCCTGATTAGGCCCTTCAATATGGTCAGTGATATAATGGGCCGTTGTTTGCCCATCAACCGTGGCATTCATAGCCAAAATCACTTCTGATATGCCGCCGCCTTTGACGCGGCCAATCAGGCCAGCAATGCGGAGATCCTCGGGCCGAATGCCGTCAATGGCAGATAAGGTTCCACCCAAAACATGATACACGCCTTTAAAGGTTGCCGCCCGTTCCATGGCCCAGAGATCGCCGACATCCTGCACCACACAAATTACGGATTGGTCCCTGCCAGGAGCTGCGCAAATATGGCACGGATTGGCGGCGTCAATATTGCCGCAAACACCGCATTCCTCGATCTTGTCTGCCGCATCAGACATGGCCGTAACGAGAGGCCGCATAAGCGGTTCGCGTTTCTTGATAAGTTCCAGGGCCGCTCGTCGGGCCGAGCGCGGGCCGAGCCCCGGCAATTTGGACAGGAGCTTTATCAGGCGTTCAATTTCCGGGCTTATATTTTGGGCCATACCGCGCAGTCTATTTGATTCGAGTCAGCATAAACGCTCCCGGCGAATATTAACATCCACTATTAATATCCGCTGGCACCGCTTTTAGGGTCACGCTCATCATTAGCCCCATAAAAATAAGTACCATCCCAGGCCACTGAATTGGCCCGGCCAACAACGCCGCGCGGCACATTACCTCCAACAGACCCATTGGATGATTCATCCGCATCTAAAAATTTGTGCCCCATAGACTGTAAAATTCTAACCGTATCTCGCGAAATCCCCGGTTCCACATAGACCAGATCAGGAAGCCATTGATGATGCATGCGCGGCGCTTGTACGGCTGCTTTTACATTCATATCAAATTCAACCATGTTTAAAATGACTTGAAGCGTTTGCGTAATAATTGTTGAACCGCCAATGGAGCCTGTAGCCAGAATATTTCGCCCATCTTTTCTAACGATAGTTGGACTCATGGATGATAATGGTCGTTTACGCGGCTCTATTTTATTCGCCTCGCCACCAATGAGCCCGTACCCATTAGGCGAACCGGGCTTAGAGGAAAAATCATCCATTTCATTATTTAAAAGAAACCCGGCTCCATCTACAGAATATCCGCTGCCATAGGAAAAGTTCAGCGTATAGGTTACGGAAACGGCATTTCCGTCTTTGTCCATAACTGCATAATGGGTGGTCGACGGGCTTTCATCTACAAAACTACTGGCCGGAGCGATATCAATCGATTGACTAGCCTTTTCAAGATCAATGGCTTTTCTAAGCTTGTCGGCATAGGTTTGCGCAGTAAGGCCCGACATTGGGACTTCATAGAAATCAGGATCACCTAAATGTTTTGAACGGTCAGCATAAGCCCTTCGCATGACTTCGATCAGCTTGTGAATATAGGCAGCGCTATTATGACCATCAGCTTTTAAATCATATCCTGAGAGAATATTTAACATCTGAACAATGTGAACTCCACCAGATGATGGCGGCGGCATGGATGCTATTTCATAGCCACGATAAGAGCCGGTCACAGCTTTTCGGGTGACGCTGTGGTAATTTCCCAAATCCTCATGAGTGATCAGACCGCCGCCTGCTTGTACTTCAGACACAATTAAATCGGCTGTTTTACCTTTGTAAAACCCATCTCTTCCTTCACGCATAATTCTACGTAACGTTCGGGCCAGATCTTTTTGTACCAATTCATCCCCGGCCTCATAATTTAGACCACCTGCCTTAAAGAAGTAATCCATTGACGACTCATCGACAGCCAGTTCATCCCGGTGGTTTTCCAATGAAGCTGACAGGCTATAGGATACCGGGAAGCCGCGCTCAGCCAGACGTATAGCAGGCCCAATAACCTGTTGCCTGTTCATAGTTCCATAAGCTTCCAGCGCATCTAAGAACCCCATCACTGTTCCAGGAACGCCTGCCGATTTATGGCTATACCAGGAGAGCTGATTATCAACTTCACCATCAGCACCTAAAAACATATCCCGGCTCGCCGCAGCAGGTGCCATTTCGCGAAAGTCTAGCGCAATTACGTCATCCCTGCCGGATAATGATATCATCATGAAACCACCGCCGCCAATATTACCCGCCTGTGGATGAGTTACAGCCAGAGCGAAGCCTGTCGCAACCGCAGCGTCGACAGCATTCCCGCCCCGGCGCAATATATCCCGGCCTACCACAGCCGCTATAGCGTCCTGCGCAGCGACCATACCGTTTTTGGAAATATCAGGGCTGATGATGCTATCAAAATGAACCGCAGGTGGTTTTGTTTTAATCGGCTCTTTGGCCAAAGCCCCTTCAAACCAGATAGACGTTAAAAACAAAGCGGTAATGACACGCATAGAAAAATCCCCGAATTTCGGGGATTATCAAAGCTTATCTGCGCAAGTGCAATCCTAAAATCACACCCTAAACGTATAACCTAAAACGGCATGTTCATGCCGGGTGGCAGCTGCAAATCACCAAAGGCCGCCTTCATGGTTTCACCTTTTGCTTCATCCAGCTTAACCTTAGAATCCTGAAAGGCCGCTACAATAAGATCCTCCAGAATTTCGACTTCTTCGCTTAACAAGGATGGGTCAATTTTGAGGCTTTTCATATTGCCCTCACCGCTCATGGTGACTTCAACCAAGCCGGCTCCGGATTTACCGACCGCCTCGAGGTCAGCGACTTCGGCCTGAGCCGTTTTCATTTTAGACTGCATCTCTTTAGCCTGTTTCATAAGGCCCATTAAATCTTTCATGACTTATTCCTACGTATCCGGATCTGCGTTACCACGAAAATCCGGTGTGATAATATTTGAATCTGATGTAGTTGGCACATCCCGAATTTCAAGAAGCTTTGCTGCTTTCAATAATGAATGTTCAAAGGCCGGATGCGATCTATCGCGCGCATCTTGCTCTTCTTTGGCTTTTTTTCGAGCTTCGGCGATTGATAATTCACCGCCCCCATCTTCCTGTTCGACAAGCCAAAGTTCACCCGTAAGATCTCGCAGAGACTCAACCATACGGCCAATAAGCGTAACAGGCGCATCGCTCATTTTTTCAATTGTTATCGCCCCCTGCTTAAACCGGATAACCCGAACATATTTTTCCACATCATATCGCAGCTGAATCTGCTGATCAGATAGGGCCTTGGTAAAATCTTCCAATGAAGCAATACGAAGCGTTGGTTCCGGTAAAAGCGCAGGCTTGGGCACCTGATTTGATACGCTACTGACCGAGGCATAAACCTCTTCCACACTGCCCGCGTCAGCTGGAGCGGATAAAGCGGCCTGTTTCGGCCCGCCGTTATCCTGCTGACGGGATGTTACGACGGGCGGACTAAAATTTCCCGACTGGATTTCCTTGATAATCTGAGCCGCCAGTTCAGGAGGTGGAAGTTCTCCAGCAACAGCAATCTTAAGCAATGCCATTTCGGCGGCAGCCAAGGGAACGGGAGCACGCCTGACATCATCATAAGCTTTGAGTAGCATCTGCCATATGCGAGATAGCTGTCCCGAACTCAAATCTTGTGACAAAGATTTCAAGCGCTCGGCTTGATCTGGGGATGTATCATAGGCACCATCATCTCCTAATGCCTTTGCTCTTGAAACTTCATGACAAATGTCCAGCAGATCACGTATGACAATAGCAGGATCCGCCCCATCATCATATTGGGCGCGCATTTCATTGAGCGCACCGGCAGTATCTCCCTTGGCGCTGCTGGCAAACAGATCCACAATCCTGCCACGATCCGCAAGACCCAACATATTGCGAACCTCTTCGCCGGTAACAACTGATCCGTCCATGCCGCCCTGTACAATAGCCTGATCAAGTAAAGATAAGGCATCTCGAACAGAACCTTCGGCAGCCCGGGCGATCATGGTTAGACCATCATCATCAACTTCAACTTTTTCACTACTGCAAATCCCGGACAAATGTGTCTTCAAAATACCGGCATCCACCCGGCGAAGATCGAAACGCTGACACCGCGACAAGACCGTCACTGGAACTTTCCGGATTTCAGTAGTTGCAAAAATAAATTTGGCATGATCGGGAGGCTCTTCAAGCGTCTTAAGCAGCGCGTTAAATGCGCCAGTTGAGAGCATATGCACTTCATCAATAATATAAACTTTATATCGCGCGGAGACTGGAGCATAGCGGACCCCGTCCAGAAGCTCCCTCATATTCTCAACACCGGTTCTTGACGCCGCATCCATTTCGAGGACATCCATATGCGATGAAGTCATAATGGCTTCGCAGTGGATACCGGGCTTTATCAGATTAACGGATGGCCCCTGTTCCTCATCACTCTCAAAATTGAGCGCCCGGGCTAACAGGCGGGCAGTGGTCGTTTTCCCGATACCCCGCACCCCTGTCAGCATGAAGGCATGTGCTATGCGCCCGGCTTTAAACGCATTGGTCAGGGTTGTGACCATAGCCTCTTGGCCAATCATATCTTCAAAGGTTGCCGGACGATATTTCCGGGCCAGAACCTGATATGTCTGGGATATTTCAGACTCGCTCATCCCAGCCTTATAGGCAGAGTCAGAGCGTGGGAAAAGGGGAATAAGGTAATTAGAAGTGGAAGACTGAACCTGACCCGAAAAAGACTCGTTACGGCTGCTTCGTTCCCGA
>JAHDGM010000040.1 GCA_020627655.1 Hellea sp. | reverse complement strand
TGTGGCCAATCCAGAAGCGCGGCAAGCATAGAGCCTGTTGCGCCGAAATCATTGTCGATAGCCTGTTTGCCAAGGATCACCATTTCCGGGCCTTCAGCTTCAACAATGCCTTTGAGGATTTTGGCAACCGCTAGAGGTTCCAGATCATCGTCTGTTTGAACATGAATGCCCCGGTCCATACCCATGGCAAGAGCTGTGCGGATGGTTTCGGCGGCTTTGGCCGGTCCAATTGAAACAACGATAGTTTCGCTGGCTGTACCAGCTTCCTGCATTTTAACCGCTTCTTCGACGGAAATTTCGTCAAAAGGGTTCATGGACATTTTGACATTGGCTAGGTCAACACCGCTTTGGTCTGATTTGACCCGGGCCTTGACGTTATAGTCAAGCACGCGCTTGACGGGAACTAGGACTTTCATCTTTTACTCCGGTTAGACGGGAATCTTTTTAACCGCAGTCATATGCGGGAAAGATGTTAGAAACTCAAGCCTAGTTTGATGCGTCATATGCGCGTTATTGCATATATGATGGTCACTATGAGCGGAACTGATAAAGAGCGCTTATTTCTCTTCGTCTCCGTTCAAGACACCGTCTCTGTCTTCATCAATGGCCATGCGCCGACCTGAACCCGGAGGTGTGCAGGTGAATGTCAGCACATTCTCCGCAGTTTGGCTTAATGTCCGCATATCCGCACTGGAGACAGGCGCTTGGTCAGCTTTATCCGGGGTATATGTATGATCCGCCGCATTAAAGAGATAACCGCGGACTTCACCGGCTACTATGCCTTTGGCAACCAGATCACATTCTGTGACAGTGCCGCCAAGAGTCTTTGAGATAAACTGAGTACCCGCACGTTCTTCCAGCATTTCAACACGAAGCTGCATATCTTCTGTGAACAGAGCTTTTGACAGAGTAATCTGCTGTCCCACAATCGGGGCAAGGTCGGTATCAAATTCCATCAGGTAGTCGACTATGCTTTGGCGCATATTGTCATCCTGAATACCAATAGGGCCAAAATTTAGTTCACAGCCATGAGACGCATCAATGCCCGGAGGACAGCCTTCTTCGCCATTATCAAATACGGCGCCCTGTAAAAAGTTGAACAGCTTATCTGTTGCGCCGTCATGAAGAAATCCAAACCCGCGAATCTGATCCCCTTGGTGTTCACGCGTAGTCGAAGGTAGGAAATTTTCCCGATCCGGGAGACCAAACATACCGACTTTCTGATAAAGGTTTCTCAGCTGAGGTGTTTTGAGCATTAGGATTTCCCCGCCATGGGATACACCGCCATTAGTGCCATAGAAGCCTTTGGCCGGGTCCAGCTCATGACAACCTGCGCAGTTGACGCCATCCGGCTCGGGGCCGTTTGCATTTGTGTCATCGGCCGCGCCGTCACCCCGGCGGGTTCCATTGAAGAAGTTTCGCCCGGTTTGTCCGGTCGTGGAATGTGTGTTATCCAGACCTTTATGCGGATTAGGGGGCATTTGCAGGGAAAGAGCAAAATTTGTGAACTTTTCCATATCGTTTTCAAGGGCGACCACAGCATCGGATTTGGTTCCGGCTGATGACGAATCCGGTAAATCAATATCCATCCCTAAAAGACCGTCAAAGGCGACGATGAAATTTTTAAACGACAGCCGTTCGTCAAGTGTCTGTTCTGTATCGATACCGAAATAACCATTGGCCCTGTCACCGCGCCAGTGCATATGTCCATGGGTAGACATACCGCGCAGTGTTTGCGTGTTCATAGGGCCTTTCATAGAGGCGAACTCGTCCAGCTTACCATTGCCATTCACGATTTCCAGAAATGTGCAAAGCGGATCATCAGGGCCGATCAGATCACAAGACAGTCGTGTGAGGTTGGCTGTTGGTTGAGGTTGAGGGTCTGCGGAATTGCTTTCATCGGGGTTGCCGAGATTCCATGATAGATGGTCCATATCGCCAAAGACATGACAGGAGGCACAGCTGGCCTCGCCGTTAGAGGATGAGCGGTTGGCATCATAAAGCATGAAGCGGCCTTCGGCGATAGCTTCAGGTTCTGGAGATATTAGTGGTAAGCGGGATAGCTCGGCCCCTGTCGTGGCGTTTAGCGTTACCAGTGCATGGTCGAAATGTGTGAGGACATATAGTCTGTTTGCCTCTTCATCGAGCCATAATCCTGCCGGGCCGCCTGTAACAGGAATATGATTGTTGGCGGCTTGAACGGGATCGAAATCCCCTTCTAGATTAGCGGTATTATAAACAGCCACTTTATTGGAGCCTAGTGCGGCTACGAAAAGCGTGTTCCCGTCATGGGTAATAGCCATATCCAGTGGTGTGGCGACAGAAGCCTGCTTAACTGAAGCAGGGGCTTTGAGCTGCGCATAATCAATATGGGTGTTTAAATGTTGTACATTTACGCCATCCCCTGTGAGTGTCGAAATTCGGGCCTTGGCTATCTGTCCTTGTACTGTGGAGCCTCCATGCTGTCCTGGTCCTTCAAAACGGATATGATTGCTGGAATCTGTATTAGTAACATAAACATTTCCGGTTTGGGGGTTAACTACCATGTTGAAAAGCGTGGTGCCGACATGGGGGTATGAGCGTGTCAGCGAAAGGGTTTCCGTGCTGATTTGAAACACATCCTGGTCAGGCAGGTTAAAACGTACGCCATTGGAAAAATTCCGGCCTAACGTATCTCGCCATTGTCCGCTCTCGCCATCATATTTGACGATCATACTGGTCCAGGGTTGCGGGATACCATCTTTGTTCCAGCCCGGCGCAGGACGTCCTCCTGGAAGTCCGGCATCAGCGAGTCCGTTCGGGCTGTTAATCCCATCACGGATATAACAGGGCCGGGCACCGGAATATTCTGCATTGGGGTCATCGTCAGTAAATCCGTAACACATGACGGCTTCGTGAATGACTGTAGTCTGATTTCCGGAGTTGAAAACGGCGGCGTAAACACTTTTGCCGTCAGGACTGACCGCTAATCCTCTGGGCGTATCGCCAAAAAGTTCAATGATTTTTACAGGTTTTCCGCCCAGAGCTGTACCCAGATTGGAAGGATCGAAGACCCATATGTCGGCGCGCCCTATGGATGCCGTATGTGTTTGAGGATCACCACTGCCTTGAATATCTGCAATTGAGCTGTGGGTCCGGTGCTGTCCACGATGGGCTGTTGTAATAAAAGCTTTATTATCAGCAAAGACGATATCCCGCGGCTCATCGCCCACAAGCAATGTGCGGCTTACATGCAGTGTTTCATTAGTTATGTCGATGATGCTGACAGAATCGGAAAGGTGATTGACCACCCATAGATTATTATCTTGTACAGCTAGAGCTATGGGCTCCATTCCTACAGCGATAGATGTAGTCAAGACAGGAGTCTCGGCACTGATATCAAACACATCAACATGGTTGTTGCGGGGATTGGTAACAAATAATTGCTTACCTGATTTGGCAAAAGCCCGTGTGGGGACTGTTTCAAAATTGATATAGTCAGCAGCCGCGCCGTTATTGGGCGGGGCAGTTTCAGTTGGCGGCGTTGGTGCTGGCGCAGGATCCGGAGCTGGAGGAGGGTTTGTCGGAGCAGGCGGTGCAGGTGCCGGACTTGGTGCAGTGCTTACAGGGGGCGTTTGTGCATCCCCACCTCCGCCGCAGGCTACGAGCGTCATAGCTGTTAGTAATATTGCAATATTGCGCATGATTCATGCTTTATTTTATCAAATTTGATAAATTATAGGCAAAAGTTTTATATTTTGTCAATTATGATAAAATAGAAATTACAGAGATGAAATCAGTATAAGAGCGGCTTCTTTAGAAGCCTGTCTTAACTGGGGAATATCCCCAAGCGGACTCATGGAGGCGACGTTGAAATAGATGCCGGTTATACCGGCGGCAACAGATTTTAAATGGCTCTCATCTGAATTTGGAAAATCATGAAGTAAAACTTTTTCCACGCGATTTACAAAATCCATGGTCCAGTTTTTCATACGCTTATTAAGAGCTTGGTCATCTGCACCAGCAGCGATTAAAGCTTCGGCAATGAGTACAGATTCGGGATCTGAAAATTCAGGATCAAACAACAGGGCGATAAGCGTCTGAGTTTGGTTATTTGCAGGCAGGGCTTGAAAGAATTCCGCAGAAGATTTTTGGTTTTCATATAAATAATGATCGATAAATTCTTCAATAAGAGTTTCCCGATTTCCAATATTATGTCGTAAAAGGGCGCGGGCCAATCCAGCTTCTTCAGCCACTTTTTCCAAAGTAGCGCCCCAAAGGCCATAACGCGCTACACAACTGCCCATAGCGCTTAGAATTTGGGCTTTGCGCTCGGCCTGAAGATTAGGACGCGGCATTGAAATTTCTATAAATTATCATAGTTGACAATTTATATAAGTCATTATATGGGCTGCGTCAAATAGTTTGTGAGGATGTCATGGATTGGCTTTGGGCTGCAATGAAAGAGAGCGATGTTTTCGGCTGGGAAACTTTTATTGACGACTGGTTTTTTGTGTTTTCTCTGGCTTTTCTTGCCTTTGAACTCTTACGTTATCTTTTTAAAAAGAAGCTAAGCTGGGCCTTAATGGGGGATACGGTTGTTAATTACCTGACCTTGTTCATGTTCATTTTTGTTAATCTGGCTTTGCTGGCAGTGCTTTATATTTCGGCCTATAGCTGGGCGTCTCAATTTGCAGTTTTTGATATTGGGATTAATTGGGCAACCATAGCTGTCTGTATAATCCTAGCAGATATAGCATATTATTGGGAACACCGTTTCATGCATAAGGTCAACCTGGGATGGGCCACGCATTCTGTCCATCATTCGTCGCCTTATTTTAATATTTCCGTGGCTTATCGGTTCGGCCCAATGGATGGACTGTTTCCTATTTTCTTCCATATGCCTCTTATTTTGTTAGGTTTTAATCCGTTTGTCGTTTTCTTCTCTGAGAAATTTGTACAGATATTTCAAACAGCTTTACACACGGAAGCTGTGAAAAAATTTCCAAGACCTATAGAGGCTATATTCAACACGCCGTCCCATCACAGAGTTCATCACGCTTCTAATAGGAAATATCTCGACAGTAATTATGCCGGCATTTTCATTATATGGGATCGTCTGTTCGGGACTTTTGTACGCGAAGACGAAAAAGTTGTTTATGGTCTCGTTACGCCGATTCCTGAAATAAAAACATTCGGTGATTTTCTGGCAGCGCCTTTTGTCGCTTTCTTCCATGGTTTTTGGCGTCTGGGAAAGAATGTACTTACAGCCAAAGGGTTTAAGAACAAGTGGATGTATATGTTTGGTACACCGTCTTGGAAACCTAAAGATTAACTCAATAAAAATTGAACAAGGAGGCTAAAATGCCGTCACCTTCAAAAGCAGCCCTGTTTACAGGATTACTCGTTACTGCCGGCATCTTTATTGGCGGTGCTTATGCAGCGTCTTATATGGCTGAGCCAATTACAGATGCGCAGCGCGATTTTCAATATGATGATTATATGCCCTCATTAGCTCCCGGCGGAAACGATGTTGCGCCTGATACACCTGCAGTGCCCGTTTATGAGACGAAAGCGCAGACAAATCTAGCTGAATACCCTGTCAAAGAAACAACAAGCTCACAAAATCAAGCTGTAAGTTCATCGCAAACTTTGCGGCAACCGGTTGCACAGGAGCGGGCTGAAACAGGACTGAACGTGACTATTACAAATACCCGTAATGCTGTTGGCAAGGTATATGTTTTGGTTTTTGCGGATGCTGCAGCGTATAAGAGTTATGATTATACAAAAGCGGTGGGATATGCCGAGTTGCAGGCGGGAACACATAATTTGATGGCTAGTTTTCCAGAGCTTAATGACGGGCCATATGCGGTCATGATTTTACATGATGAAGATGGCAATCAGGATTTGACATTGGACAGTCAGGGGTACCCTGCGGAAGGTTATGGAACGTCAAATGCTAAAACCAAATATGATGATCTCAGCTTTGCAAAAGCCGCTATCAAACCCGGCAAAACATCTGTAAAAATGCATTATCTTCAATAGGGGAGCTGCTATGGGGGATGATATGCGTACATATGTGGAAGACAATTACTTTAAATCTGCATCAGAATATTCCCAGACACGACTGGTTTCTGCGGCAACAGGATTGGCAAACCTTGATTTGTTGTGCCTTTACGGGGTTGCTGGCAGCGCTACATTTTTAACGGCGCTCGTGACATGGGCGGGAACTCTTAGTCCCGACCAAGCGGCAGGCAACTGGCCTTTGCTGATTATGATTACAGGCTGCTTGATCAGTACATTAATATTTACATGGGCGGTTTTGCGTAAACCTTATGCTCAGCTCCACGAAAATATTGACATAGGTGAGGGGCACTTAAAGGATGTGACGCAAGAAGATTTAGATGATTTACGAGAAACAATTCTCCGGAACCGGATGGATGATATTGGAACGCTGGATAATCATATTTTGCGAAAATACAGCCTGTATAAATATGGTCTGAGTGCATTTATACTAGCCGCTATTCTCTCCGGTTTGTTTATTTTACCACAATTATTTTAGGAGCTTTTGATGGACTATTTCGGAATCTGGCAATGGGTTGGGATAGCTCTTGCCGCTTGGGTTTTATGGGATCTGTTTTCAGGCTCGGTTTATTTGCACCGCAAAGTTTACAGGGCGCAAGAACCTTCTCTTTACTGGATGGCCGTATTATTGTGGGCAGCCGTAGCTGCTTCCTGTTTCTTTGGCGGGTATTATCTGGCTTAATTACCGATTGGCGCCGGGTACCCATTTTACGTCTGTTGCGCCCTGATCATTACACCACCTTGCGGCGACGAACAGGAAATCAGACAGGCGATTAAGATAGGTAAGCGCAGCAGGATTAACGGTATCATCTGCCATAAGAGCTACGCAAAGACGCTCGGCGCGCCTGCACACAGTCCGGGCTTGATGAAGATAGGCCGCAGGCGGTGATCCACCTGGCAATACAAAACTGGTAAGAGGCTCCAGATCGGCATTAAGTTCATCAAGCTCTGTTTCGAGTCTGTCTGTTTGTTCTTGTGTCATGCGTAGCGTATATTCGCTATCTGGCTCCCCGGTTTTTGGCAGAGGCGTCGCCAGATCAGCACCTAGATCAAACAAGTCATTTTGAATGCGCGCCAGCATCTTATCAAGCTTACGGTTTTCAAGATGCAAGCGAACCAACCCGATGACGCTATTGGTTTCATCAACATCACCATAAGCACTTACGCGAAGGCTGGCTTTTGACAGGCGCGATCCGTCTACAAGGCCTGTTGAGCCATCATCGCCCGTGCGGGTGTAAATCTTGTTGAGTTTAACCACCGTTTTTCTTCACTAGTAATGTGAGAAGTACGAGCCCTATAGTTATGGCCTGAGAATAAACCCGGCGCACCATCCATTTATTGGAAACGCTGCGATCATCCCCTTGTTTGCTCATGGCACGTCCGCCCATGATTAATGTATAAGCCACGCCGAGCATGGAAAGACCCAGAAGGACATATAAAATATTCAATAACATAAAAGCTCCAATTCGCTCATTATCGCGCAGTTTATACCATAGCGTAAAGGGCTATGATGGATTCATGGCGCGTCCAAGATATGTATATAGTTCCGGCAATAAAGATGGATCGCCAACGGCGACAACCCGGCCGCCATTGACACAGGATCCCCCGTGCCAGTTTGTAATTTTCCCCCCAGCGCCTTCGATGATCGGAATCAAAGCGCGCGTATCGCAGGGTTTAAGATCGGCTTCGATGATTATATCCATACGTCCGCTTGCAACCAGACCATAGCCCAGGGCATCCAGCCCAAGACGTGAAAAACGCGCCGCGGCGCGAATGATGTTATAGGCTGCGAGCTCACCCGCGTTAAGCATGGATAATGGCTCGGTGCAGCCCATGATAGCTTCGCTGATTGCCGCGCAAGAGCGGGTTTGAATATCGGCTTTGCCGCGCGCGTCTTCGCGCCAGGCATGCCCCGGTTCACCCCAAAAGGCTGTATCTAAGGCGGGTAGGTCTATGAGTCCGAGTAACGGTTTGTCTAAATAACTGACGGCGATTAATGTGCTCCAAACCGGAACGCCTGCAACAAAGCCGCGCGTACCGTCAATGGGATCAAGTGTCCAAGTCCAGTCTGATGTCCCGGCGATATTATCGAATTCTTCGCCTTCGATGGCGTCGTCCGGAAATTGGTCTTGAATGAGCTGTCGTAAAAGGGCTTCGGCTTCGGTGTCCGCCTGCGTTACAGGATCATATCCTGAATCCGCTTTATTAGTGACGGACATGCCGTCATAAAATAATGGAAGCGTAATTGCCCGGGCTGCGGATTGCAGGGCCCGCATATGGTCTAGGCGGGCCAGAATGTCATTGGAATATTCACGCATAAACAGGCATTAGCATAGCTAAGCCCGTCTTGTAACTAGCGGATAGCCCTAAGGGGCAACGAGCCGCAGATTGGGTTGATCTCCGCCGCCATTTTGCAATGATTTAGCAAGATCCAGTAAATGTTTACGAGGGGCTTCATCCATTGAATAATAAGCCCTTACCAGATCCATAGTTTCTTTTTTGGATAAAACATCAGGCGCTATAAATTCCGGCGCTCCGTGCAGGACATCTTTTTGCTCTGACAGTCCTTCATAGAAATACTGTATTGGTACAGATAAAGCTTCGGATAGTTCAAAGAGACGTGCCGCGCTGATACGATTTGCACCACATTCATATTTCTGAATTTGCTGAAAACGGATACCCACCATTTCGCCAAGAGATTGCTGGGTTAGTCCTAATAATCGTCGTCTGCGGCGAAGGCGTTTACCCACATGGTAATCGATCTCATTTGTCATTGCGTTCCCTTTCAAGCGGAATCTGTTGTTCGCCGCTAAGGGGAGCAAGCCTCGTGCCAGTTCGGGTATGAGTTGTTCGCCTGTTAGATGCAGGAAAAACTATCTCTGCGCGTGCTTTTCAGGGGAGCTTGCTCCATTTTGGGTGAGGATTAACCATGAGCCGTATCAAAATGAGACAAAGCGTGCATGAATGCTGGATAAATGCGCGCGGGGATCACAAAGTGGTCTAAGGATTGAAAATCGGCTGCGGTTCCCCATATCAAGTATAACCTGATGATTCAGGTTTCCTCCCCTTTAGACTGGCCGCGTTTTTGCGGCCTTTTTTTTTAAGAGGTGCTTATTCTGCCGCCATAGGCATGTCTTCGGCCCCGCCCAGCATATCCAGGCAGATGGATTTTAGGTCTCCGGCCAAGCGTGCATAGCCGGTTTTGCGTCTCATATTGATGGGGTTAAGGTAGAGGTCGCGATTGATTTCAATCTGGATCACTTCCATGCCGTTTGCGGGTCTCCCGTAATGAGCCGTCACATAGCCGCCGGCATATGGGTGATTGCGCGTGACGCTATATCCGCGTTCTAAAAACAGGGCTTCCAGTCGGGCCATGGTTTCAGGGTGACAGGCCGTGCCGTGCCGATCACCGAGTACGATATCAGGTCGTCTTTGGCGCGCAGCGCTAAATCCGGGCATGGAATGACAATCAAATAACAGGGCCCGGCCAAATTGCTGCATGGCTTCGGACATCAGCTTCGCAAGGGCGTTATGATAAGGGTGGTATAAAAGTTCGAGCCTGGCTTTGAGCGCGGATGGTTTTAAGGCCCGCTTATAAATCTGGTTCTTATCTGTAATCATGGTTGGCACCACACCCAGACCCAGTTCGGCCCGGGCTGTGCTTGGAAGAGCGCCTTGGGGTTTCCAGCTTGAAGGTATTTCATCGGCCTGACGATTAACGTCCACAAAACAGCGCGGAAAGTTTGCGCTTAGTAAAGGTATGTTCATATGCCGGGCAAAACCAAGCATATCGTCAATATAAGCGTCTTCATTTTGCCGTAAGACCTGCCGAGATAAAGCGGAGCGCTCAATAAGAGCATCCGGGTAGATCCGGCCGGAATGGGGTGATGCGAGTACAAGCGGTCCGCGAGCCATATCCGGTTTGTAGAGTTCTATGGGCGGATCAAAGGCTTTTAGACAGGCGTCTTCCCATGTTTTTTGCCGCCTAATCACAATTCTGGCCTGTTTATTGTGATTTTTAAGATATTCTTCAGATAACCCGCGGAAAACTCAGGGCTATGAGCATGGCTGCGCTGCGGATTGGCGGGGTTTATGCATAAAGATCGGCAATGGGGGCTCATGGTACTGATATAGGCCAGCCCCTTAACAAGAGTCCATAGGTTGTTATCAACAGCCATAACAGTGTAAAGGTGAAACATGGCAACCATTTTATATGCTGAAGATGATGACGCAATGCGCAGCTTCTTCGAGAAGGCTTTGGAAAAAGCAGGTCACCATGTCATCGCCTGTGCCGATGGCGATCGCGCTCTTAGGGCTTTGAAATTTGCCGATGGCGCTTTTGATCTGTTGCTGACAGATATTATGATGCCCGGAATTGATGGAATTGAACTCGCCAAACAGGCTGAGGTTATCGCGCCGGGGATCAAGATCATGTTCATTACAGGTTTTGCCGCTGTTGCCATGAATGACCCGGAAGCAGCAGACAGTACGGTTTTATCAAAACCGGTTCACTTGCGCCAATTGGTCGATGAAGTTGATAAACTTATCGCAGCTTAGGCTTATAATAATTCAAATTCAGGCTTGATTAGCCCGTATCACGGGGATATATCCCCGTCTCCGCATGGATGGTTCGATTTTCGGGCGATTAGCTCAGCGGGAGAGCACTACATTGACATTGTAGGGGTCACTGGTTCAATCCCAGTATCGCCCACCATCCTTATCCCTTAAAAACAACCGATATTATCTCATCAGGATCAGTGCCCTAGTTTCCGCGGCTTAGCGGGATGTGAGACGGGATAAGGGGCTTGAGACACGCCAAACCGGATCATTATGTCTCAATGATCGATAGATGGAATGACGAAGATTTTGGATGCTAGCTTTTTATTTGAGCGTAAGACTCAAGGGCGCGTTTGCGTGCAAATTTGTGATCTACTATCGGAAGCGGGTAATCCCTTGGAAGCGATAAGCCGCAATTATCGAGTACATTAGATGGCGCTTCCCAGGGCGTATTAAGGTACTTCAATGGCAAACCGGATAATTCAGGGACAAATTTGCGAATATAATCGCCATTGGGATCAAATTTTTGCCCTTGTGTCATCGGATTGAAAATCCGGAAATATGGAGCGGCATCTGCACCACATCCCGCAACCCATTGCCAACTCGCTGTGTTTGCCGCGATATCGGCATCGACCAATGTGTCCCAAAACCAACTCATTCCTTGTCGCCAATCTATCAGCAAATGCTTAACCAGAAAGCTGGCGACAATCATGCGCACACGATTATGCATCCATCCGGTTTGCCAGAGTTGCCGCATTCCCGCGTCAACAATCGGGTATCCTGTGCGCCCGTTTTTCCACGCTTCAAAGTGACCTTCATCATAATTCCATGGAAATTTTTTGAACTGATGCCTGATTTCTTGATCAATCATGTTCGGGTTGTCATATAACAGGACATATGAAAATTCCCTCCAGGCAATTTCCGACAGAAATGTTTCTGCCTGATGATCTGGAATATCACCGGCTGCAACTCTATCCGCAACCGCATGCCAGATTTGAACAGGACTGATTTCTCCGTGTTGAAGATGGGGTGACAGACCGGACGTACCAGTTTTATCGGGTCTATTCCGTCCGTCTTTGTAGTTTAAAACCGCAGCGTCCAAAAACTGACGCAGTCGCACTTTCGCTCCCTTTTCTCCTGGGGTCCAGTTTGTTGGAAAATTCTTAGCCCAGTTATAACCTTGGGGTAGTAAACCTAAATTTTCAATGCAGTCCGCCTTAAGACCTTCAACATTCGGCGAAAAATTTGTGGCCGTTGGTAATATAGGCCTAACTTTACCGCGTGATCTCAAAGCTTTCCAAAAGGGTGTAAACACACGGTATGGCCCACCCGACCCGGTTTTAAATGTCCAGGGTTCGAAAAGCAGGCGGCCATTACAAGTGGTAACGTGTACGCCCGCATCATTTAACTGGTTTTTGAGATGCTTATCCTCATCTATTTGATAGGGTGCGTATCGGCGATTCCAAAACACACGATTGATTTGATAGCGATTGACCAGATCAGCGACAATTTCGTTCTGCTGACCCTGAAATACGTAAAGGCGCCCGCCAGCCTTCTCAATATCACCCGATAAAGCAATAAGTGAATGATGCAGCCACCACTGCCTTGCGCCCCCGGCATTCCAAGGGGCGTGCGAGACCCTGTCATAAACGAAGATGCATATTAATGGACGGCCATCATTGATCGCCGCGTCTAGTGCAGGATTATCTGCTAAGCGTAGGTCTTCCCGAAATACTAAGAGGTTGGGTGTTCCGGCCATTTACACGTGCCTTCTTGACCTGAGAGTAATCGGTCGAACTTGTTCGAGAAATGCTGGGATAAGGATCATTTGACTTGAGCCCTATCATGAGAGACCCAGATCAAATCTTTTGTTTCATATCCGAGCGCCGCCGATTTTTCCAAAAACGCGTTGCGCAGCGATTCTGAAATTTCCGGATTGCGCGCGAGAAGCCAAAGATATTTATCATTTCCGCCGCTCACAAATGCGTGGTTGTAATCTTTCTGATCCAATTCGAAAATAATATAGTCACCATAAAATGGTCCAAAAAATGAAACTTTGAGATGCCCTGTCGTTCTATCTTTGGCAAATTTCGCCTTTCCCTTGGCATCTTTAAATTCGTTTTTCTTTTCAACGTAACCCTGGTTTAACACTGTTATTTTGCCGTCGTCCCGCAATGTGTAATTGGCGGTTACATTTGTCATCCCGCGCTCGAAAGAATGATCCAGCCGCGCGATTTCATACCAGGTTCCTAAATACCTATCGGGTTCAAATCCGGTGACCGGCACGGCATTAACAGGATTGCTTGCACAGGCGGAAAGCGCAAGAATTGGCATAGCAAAGATTTTTAAAAGGTTTTTCATGGATATCTTTCAAACAATTAAAACTTGATAACTAAAATAGCATTTTTGCGGCAACTATTATGGCGGGATTTCCTTACCATCAATTCTTGCTCTTAGGCAAAATAATCCTGACGCCTTTCGTCTTACGCATCACCTTCGATTTCAATTTCAGTCTCGAATTTATCCTCATCTGCAGCCTCATATCTCCACACCTTGGTAGGTGCTCGTGCCAGGTCAGCAGTTACAGTGAAGTTCAAACTCAGAGCGTCCGCTTCGTAACCGGCGTTCTCAGCGAAGTTCCTGAACGACGGGTTACCTGTTAAAGTATCGTCCAGCAAAGAACCTTTAGTTAATTCCCAAAGGTCTTTCTGAGGTGCCGGACTATATGCTTCTTCTTGAGGCTTCCGTTGGATGTGGTCACCAAATTTACTTTGGAACACATCATCGGATATTGATGTTTGATATTCTGTTTCACCCGTCATTGGCATCGTTTCTTTGTTCTGGATTGTTAGGGTGGAGGTTAAGGCATGAGCCATCTTTAAAGACCAGTAGAGAGGTCTCCGAAATACCTAGGAGTAGCTTAGGGTAACTTCCTTGGTGCTCTAGTCGAATGTCATGTTGCCAGTTGTCGTGAACTGCATAAAACAACCCCCAGTAAAGCCTTTTGACTCTCAGGCGGTTACAGTCGCGCTTGAGGAGCGTTGGGGTTATCTCTGAGGTGTTTCTCAAGGGCAACCTTGATCTCCGCTTCTGTCCTATTACCAGCAGAAGGAAGCTCTTGGTCAGAAGCTTAGCCTTTGATTTACGCTGTGTGGCAGCAACTGTGAATGACACCGCTAGGCTGCTTTTCTCGGGGCTGGTGAAGCGTAGTTTCGACCGTACTTTTTGCCTGATTTTCATAGCTGAAAATTGCTTCAACACAGGTTCGTGCGGGCACCGTCTAGATAGTATACCATTTGCCTTGAGGGGGCGTTAAGGGTCAGCCGCGCTACAGTTGATAAATTGCCACGATGATGAACGCGGACATATTCGTTCCCTGATCTGTTTGAGTTAAGTTTCCATGTGCTGGATATATCCAGAGCCATAAGGCGGTTGTAATCGGCTGTGTCTACTTTAACGAATTGGCCCGGCCTGCTTGTCTTTGATCTACGGTTGAACCTTTGTTACAAAAATACCACACTTGACCGTAATATTGCATTCGAAGTCAAAAAATACTTGATTGAATTTGCATTCGAAGTCATAAAGCCTTTGAGATTCTGTATTTTACATTCAAAAGGGGAGATTTATGAAACGATCCATGAAGGCTTTATTAGCGGGTACCAGCCTATTGCCAATCTTAGCGGTTCCAGCTTACGCTCAAATCGATGAAATTATTGTGACCGCCGAGAAACGCGCGGAAAGCTCGCAGGATGTATCAATATCCATGACAGCTTTGTCTAGTGAAGATATTGAGTTAGCTGGTATTCAGGATATTACACGGTTAGAGCATGTTGTACCTGGTTTGCGGGTTGGTTCATCCGGTGGCGAAGTTCGCCCAGCTTTGAGGGGTGCCAGAACAAATGAAGTTGGTGTTGCCGGAACAGGTATTGCCGAACAGGTCGTCGGTATTTTCCAGGATGGTATTTACGTGCCAACAACAACTGCCGGACTTGGTGCATATGCGGATGTGGCTCGCATCGAGGTGCTAAGAGGCCCGCAGGGTACACTTTATGGCCGTAATACATTTGCGGGTACAATTAATGTTATCACAAATGAGCCAAATTTTGACGGCTTTAGTGGTCGCGCTAAGGTCACGATGGGGGATTACTCGCGTTTGGGTGGGGAAGCTGTCTTGAATGTTCCTATCAGTGATAATCTGGCGGCGCGCTTTGTAGCCGTCAGTGATCGCCATGATGGATATGTCCGTAATTTGACAGTTCCTGGTACATCAGATGATCTAAAAGAGAAAAACCAACAATTTTTCCGCTCGACCGTAAAATATGAGAATGACAGTTTTGACGCCATGTTGCGTTATGAGTATTCTAACAAAGATGCTAATAGTGATGCAATTTGGGGATATCAACAGATTGCGGGTTATCAAATCGTACCGGATACAGCTAATCCAGGCATGTTCCTGCCAAACGCGGTTGTAACACCAGGTCATATTTATTCGCCGGGTGGCATTGCGCAAAATCAACCAGATCCTGGGCCATACGAAGTTTACCGTAATGCAGTATCTTGGGATGAACAGGAAACCAATTCCATAACTTTACGTCTAGGAACGAGTCTTGGCGGTTTTGCGGATGCTAAATGGACGACGAACTATTCGAAATTGAGTGGTTCACAATTTTACGACAATGATTATTCGCCAGGTGGCTTTGATCACACAGGTGGTTTTGGCCGTCAGGATGATCATAAGACATGGTCAACTGAGCTGCAGCTAACTTCGGCTGGCGATGGCCCGTTAAGCTGGGTTGCGGGTGCTTATTATTTTGATCAAGAAGCAGATTGGGAATGGTTATGGAGAACAGATCGTAACCTTGACGGCGATCCTGCTACAACTGACCCGGACACTATTTTAGTGCCTAGCTGGGGTAACCCGAACCATGATCCGCATACCGTCAAGTCATTTGCGGTGTTTGGTCAAGCTACATTTGATGTTGCTGAGAATATTCGTTTGATTGGTGGTCTGCGTTACAATGATGACAGTAAGACGTTCACAGGCTCTATTCCTGATTGGAGCGATGATGCTGTTCTTTGGAAAGTAGCTGGCGAATTTGATGTCAGTGATAATGCTATGCTTTATGCAAATGCGGCTACAGGCTACCGTACAGGTGGTGCTAATGATGGTCGTGTTGTCTCCCGTGGCGCTCAACCACTTTATGATAACGAGACAGTCACTTCTTATGAAGTCGGTTACAAAAGCACGCTTATGGACAACCGTATGGTCTTTAACGCGGCTGCATATATGAATAAATATGACGATGTAAAAGCTCAATTGTTCGCGGTTGCTTGTAGTGATATTACCCAAACGGATGTTTTAACATGTGATCCGCGTCAAACATTTGAATATTATCAAAATGGGGGCGATAGCACGACAACAGGTGTTGAGCTGGAACTTCAATATGCGCCGAATGATCGTTTCCGCATTAATGGTAGCTTAGCTTGGATGGATGCGGAGTTTGATGATGGTTATACTGTAGGTACGGATTTGATACGTCCATTGCTCGGCTTGGGCAATTTTGAAGGCCGTCAGAACATTAATGATCCAAATGGAACGTTCGACTTCAGTGGTTGGGCGCCAGCTATGTCGCCAGACTTTTCTTTGTCCTTAAATGCAAGCTACGATTTCGACTTCGCGGGTGGTACGTTGACACCTTATCTACAAACCAGCTGGGTTGATGACTATTACACATTTGATGTCAATATTCCTGAAACCCTTCAGAACTCTCATACCAAAACAGATTTGCGTCTGACATGGCGTGGGAAAAATGGTGTAATGGTTGAAGGGTTCATCTTAAATGTAGAGGATGAGGCGGTTCTTGCGAGAACAGTTGTTCACTCTCAAATCTTAAATGGTAATCCGATTAATTCTGTTCAGGCCAATTGGTCGCCACCTCGTACTATGGGTGTGTCTGTTGGCGTTGAGTTCTAATTAAACTCATTCCCGGAGCGGGTTGTCCGCTCCGGTTGTTTTTTTAAAAGAAAGTATATGGTCATGGCGCAGCGACTATCGCGCGTAAATCTTGAAGCTCATCCTCGCATTGTCCGTTATGATGAGCTTATACCATGCATGGATGCCTTCATTGATACCCGTACACCGGGATCAGATAAAAAAGAAAACTTTACGATCATTGGTCCGGGGGTTTCCGAAAACCCTAATCAACACGTCCATATTGCCGAACCTCACGGGTTTAATATTGGCGGTGCGAGGCAACCGGCTAATTGCACCAATTCCCAACATAGTCACGATACGGTTGAGGTTTTTTACATACATAAGGGCACTTGGGCTTTTCGAACGGGCGAAAAGGGGCAGGATGCCGAAGTCATTTTAAAGCCTGGCGATTTAATTTCCATACCGACAGGTGTATTTCGTGGGTTTGAAAATATTGGTGATGATATTGGCTATCTCTGGGCTGTATTGGGCGGTGATGATCCAGGACGGGTATTATGGGCACCTTACGTGTTCGACATGGCCGAAGACTATGGATTGGTATTGCTTGAAAATGGCAGCCTGGTTGACACAGGTAAAGGTGAGGTAGTCCCGGAAGGAAAGTCGCCAATGCCGGTTACAACTCAGGCCCAAGTTGATGCATTAAGCCATTTTACGGACCAGGAATTGCGTAATTGCTGCATCACATCGGATGAAGACGTGCCCGTGTTGACACGCGGCGGGTTGACCATGCGCAAGCTTATAGGGGCTGATACCAAGCTGGGCTGGCCTCACGGATTTAGTTTAAATCATATGGCGCTTATGCCTGGCGCTGGGGCTGATCAATTACGTTTTCCTGGGCCGGAAGTATTATTTGTACATACAGGTGAATTGGTGGTGAAGCTTGAAGATGAAACCTGGCGGCTATTCCCGGGTGATACGGCAACCATCCCGCAGGGCGTTTCAAGACAGTTTGTCAACGATACCGAAAAACGCGTTGAATTTTTACGTGTGCGCGGTGATATCTAGCTTATGAGTAAATTGGAATTTTCTGGACGGTCTGTATTAATCACAGGCGCGAGCCGAGGTATTGGTCGGGCAATTGCTTTGGCTTTTTACGAAAAGGGGGCACATGTGATTGCCTGCGCGCGCGCCTCCGACGATTTGACGAAGTTGGAGGGAATGTTGGGCGCTCGAGGGACGATATGGGCGTGCGATGCTACATCGGACGAAATTTTAAATCGCATCGATGATCTCAATGGTCTGGATATTCTAATCAACAACGCTGGCATTAACCGACCAGAACCTTTTATCGAAGTCAGTGATAAAAACCTCGACGATATTATGGATATCAATGTCCGTGCCACGTTTCGGATATCACGTCACGCGGTTCGGAAAATGGGTAAAGGCGCTTCTGTCGTCAATATCACTTCACAAATGGGGCATGTAGGATCACCCAATCGCACGGTTTATTGTATGAGTAAGCACGCCATAGAAGGCCTAACCAAGGCCATGGCCGTTGAACTGGCGCCCGAGGGCATAAGAGTCAATGCGGTTGCACCGACCTTTATAGCGACGCCGATGACAGAGGGCTGGTTTGAAAACCCGGAATTCATGGAATTTATAAACCGGATGATCCCATTGGGGAAAGTTGGCGTATCAGATGACGTGGCTAATGCGGTTTTATATTTATGTTCAGACGGCGCGAATATGGTGACCGGTCATAGTCTTTTGGTTGACGGAGGCTGGACGGTTCAATGACGAAGCTACCGATTACGAAAGTTGCGACGACTGATTTGTCAGAATTGCTCAATCCAAAAGGCGGGCAGCGTATGTCCCTGCCGGGGTTTGATAAGGAGTTTGTTGATTTCCCGGACTATATTGTCCGGATCACAGACCGTATCTGGCATGAGCGCAAGGTTGAGCTCTGTCTGAAATATTACGATCAGGAAGCGCTGATACATACGCAAGGCGGTCAGATTACAGGGGCGCAAACGGTCGTTGATAATACTTACGCGACCCTTGAAGCCTTTCCAGATCGTGTGCTGGATCCGGATAATGTTATTTGGTCAAAAGATGCTCCGCAGCCAGGCAGTAAAAACCCAGTGTTTTATTCATCACATTTGATCACGTCGAAAATGACTAATCTAGGCCCATCAGAATTCGGGCCCGCGACAGGTAATAAAATTAAAGTTATTACGATTGCCGACTGCGCCTGTCGGGACAATGTTGTGTTCGAAGAATGGTTGGTCCGGGACTATGCGGCTATCGTCCAGCAAATGGGATTGGATGTTAATGCAAAGGCCCGTGAATTAGCCGCTCAAGACCTGGAAACTGGATTTGATCTTGTGGATCATCATGTGGAAAATCATGCGGCCGTTTTGAATGCGCCTGTGCGGCTAACCGACAAACCGGAATCTCCAGAACGAAAACCTTTTGTTTTTGCCAAGAGCTTTTATAGTCAAATTTGGCAGAATAAAGATTTGTCCAAGCTGCCTGATTTTTATGATTTCCGTGTCGATGCGACCTATCCCGGAGAGCGGTTCTTTTATGGCCATGACCAGATCGCGCCGCTTTTGACCGATCTCTTTGGTGCTATCCCCGATGCGCAGATGAAAATCGAGCATGTGGCTGATATTCCTTATCTGGAAAACACACGCGACATTGCCGTGCGTTGGGCGTTGGCCGGAACCCATACAGGTGACGGGTTCTACGGAGCTGCTACGGGCGCGAGTATCTATATTATGGGCGTTTCCCACTTCCGCGTTATGAATGGCCGTATCCGCCAGGAAGTGACTATTTGGGATGATGTAGCGGTACGCCGTATGATCGAGGGAGCACGTCTGCGTGGCTAATCATCCAGAGCGCATGATTGACGCGCATCATCACCTGTGGGATTTGGATGACATTAAACATACCTGGCTTGCTGAAAAAGGTGTTGTCAGGTTTTTTGGTGATCCAGCACCGATACAGAAGAATTATCACGTTCCAGATTTCAAAGACGATCACGGCGACTTGCCTGTGGTTGGCAGCGTTCATGTTCAGTGCGGCGTAGCGCTTGAGCATAATGTTAAAGAGACGGAATTCGTGCAGTCTCAATCAGACGCCCATGGGTTTGCCAACGCGATTGTCGCGTTTTGCGATCTAACTGATGTGAGAGCACAAACTGAACTTGATCATCAGCAGGCATTTTCAAACCTGCGCGGTATTCGTCAAATTGTAGGTAGAGACGCGGTTGAAGACGCCCGATTGGGCACGAATGATTTATTGGAAAATCCTGACTTTAAGATGGGTCTTCGGACATTGATAGGGCGAAAATTAACGTTCGATCTACAACTTACGCCCCCGCTTTTGCCCGCGGCTGCCAAATTATTTAAGTCTGTCGAGGCGCTACCTGTTGCTATTTGTCATGCGGGCAGTCCGCAGGATTTTTCCAAAGACGCTATGAGAGATTGGGAGCAGGGCCTCAAAGACTTTGCCGAACATGGGAATATGATTTGTAAGATATCTGGCCTTGGCATGTTTGACCAGAACTGGACCCTTAATAGCCTGCGGGAACGCGTCCTGAGAACCATCGATATCTTCGGTCCGTCGCGCATAGCCTTTGGCTCCAACTTTCCGGTCGATAAGCTTTACGCCAGCTATGAGAAGACCTTCGAAGCCTTCCTGACGCTCACGACTGATTTCTCTTTGTCTGAGCGCGATGATATGTTCTTCAATACAGCCAGAAATTTTTACCGGATTGAGCTATGAATGATTTTCTTCGCAGTCTAACCAGGTTTGATACGCCAACCATTTCTAATGCTATTGAAGTGGCACAGGGCGGACGTGGTTATAACCGCTTCACTCGCGGCACGCCAGTTCACGCCATGAATGGCGCCAAGGCCATGTGCGGCTATGCCCGAACGGCAAAATTGACAGGATTAAAGCCACCAACGGAAAGCCCGGAAATCATCAAGGCCCGACGACTGAACTATTATCGTTATATGGCAAAGGGCGATGAGCCTACGGTTTGTGTGGTTGAGGATTTGGATGTCCCAAACGCAGTCTGCGCGTGGTGGGGAGAGATACATTCCGCAGTCCATAAAGGCCTCGGCATGTCGGGGGCTCTGACCAATGGGGTTATGCGTGACCTGGATGAATTGGACGAAGGTTTCCCGATTGTTGCCGGCTCAATTGGGCCGAGTCATTTATTCGTACATGTGACGGAGTTCGATACGCCTGTGACCGTTTTTGACCTGACGATAAATCCGGGTGAAATTGTACATGCCGATCAGCATGGTGCCATCATCATACCAGAGGACGTTCTACCCAAACTCGGTGATGCTATTCAGACACTTTTATCGAGCGAGCAAATTATTTTAGGCCCGGCAAGAGAGGCTGATTTCAATATTGATAAGCTCCTCGAAGCCTGGAAAAAATTTGAAGAGGCGCGGACGTGATGGGAACAACACACTGTCATCCCGGCCTCCGAGCCGGGATCTCGCCGGTGTCGCTAAAAATCCGGAGGCAGGTCGGAGCTATTGAGGTCCCGCATCAAGTGCGGGATGACAAGTTGTTTTATGCGAGAAAACCATGACCCCCGCAGACTTAAAATCCTTATTCAAAGACTACCAATCCGCGGCGACCACATTTGAGCCAAAACCTGTGCAGGCGGCCATAGACAGGCTTTTCGCCAAGGATGCCGAGATAAAACTCTGTCACCCCTTTGGCACAGTGACTGGTGGGGGCGGACTGATGCAGATTGCGCTTGCGCCGCTCAACGGTGCCATGCGCGACCTTGAACGACGGGACATGATTGTGCTCGCGGGTACAACGCCAGAGGGGCAAGATTGGATCGGCTGTATGGGCAATTATATGGGGACGTTTACGCACAGTTTCCTCGACATTTCGCCGACAGGCCATCTCGCTCATATGCGCTACCATGAATATTTCCGCATCAAAGACGGCAAGGTCGTCGAAATGCAGGCTATCTGGGATATCCCTGAACTAATGATGCAGGCGGGGGCCTGGCCGATGGCACCGCAGCTCGGCAAATATCTCTGTACGCCCGCGCCGATGACGCAGGACGGATTAACCGTCAGCGGCGATGGCCAGGCAACAATGGATCATGTGATCAATATGCTCACAGACCTTTGCAAGTACCCGTCAAATCCTGATCCCAAAATTATGAACCTCGAACAATATTGGCACCCGCGCTTTAACTGGTACGGCCCGGCGGGGATTGGCACGAGCCGCGGTATTTCGGGTTTTCGAAACTGGCACCAGATACCGTTTCTACGCAGCATGCCCGATCGTAAACTGGATGATGCAGGGGACCTGATGTCTCACTGGTTTGGCGAGGGTGCCTATGTTTGCGAAACAGGTTGGCCAAATATGCGCCTGACGATTACGGATGATGGCTGGATGGCTATTGC
>JAHDGM010000039.1 GCA_020627655.1 Hellea sp. | reverse complement strand
GGCATTGACATTAAGAGTACAATTCTTGAATCCATGATGAGTGGAAATACGACCGCTAAAATTGTTCGCCGGGGACGCCAAATGACCATAAGGGTAAGAATGCCATGAAAAAACTAACGGTTTCGCTTTTGGCGCTGGTTTTAGGTATGGGAGTTATGTCGCCAGAAGCTACGGCTCGCGGAGAGCATGTTATCACCATGCAGCAGGCCGATATCCGCTCTTTCATCAATGATGTTTCTATCATTACAGGCAAAACGTTTTTGGTTGACCCGCGCGTCCAAGGGAATGTGACCATTTCATCTGAGGAACAACTAAGTCCCGGTGAAGTCTTTGAGGTCTTTAAGAATGTTCTGCGGGTTCACGGCTATACAGTCATCAGGACATCTACAGGAGAATACCGCGTAACCTTGATGCAAGGTGCCGCGCAGGATGCGCCGTTTGTCAACAACTCGGGATATAACGGACAGCTTGCTACAACAGTGCTGAAACTAACCCATGCTGACGCTGCTAATGCTGCCAAGCTGATTAAACCGGTTATGCATTCGCAAGGCATTTTAACGGCCAATGCGGGCGGTAATATCCTAGTCATAACAGACTTTCCTGAAAACCTGCGCAAGGCCCGCGAAATCGTCAAAGCCATGGATACAAATGGCCTTCAGACCGAAACCTTTAATTTCAAAAATATTTCTGCGCTGGACGCCGAAGATACATTGAAAGCGTTGGGAGGTACGCGCCCTACCTTTAAGGCAGTGTCTATTCCGGGAACGAATAGTCTTATTTTGGAAGGCACGGCCGCAGATGTAGAGCGCCTAAGGCCGATTTTGTATCAAATGGATAGCGCGGGGACCGTGACGCCCCGGGGAGGGGTGAGCGTTTTGCCGCTCCGATTTGCCAATGGCGAGGATTTGGCGGAACTGATGCAATCTATTTTGCCAAGTTATACGCGGGAAGGACAGCCCGCTCCGAGTGTTGCCTATGAAAAGGGCAGCAATACAATGATTATCAGCGCATCAGGGGAAATTCAGGACGCGCTTGAGCAAATCATTCGCCGTCTGGATGTTCGTCGTCCACAAGTTCTTGTCGAAGCCATGATTGTTGAGATCAGCGATACAGCCGCTAAAGAACTCGGTGTCCAGTGGGCTATTGGAGGGCTGGATGGTAGTACAATTCCTTTTATTGGCACCAATTTTTCTCGTCAGGCCCCAAATCTTTTGGCCCTGACGGGCGCATTGGCAGGCCCAAGTCTTGGGCTACCGGATTCTGATACAAGTTCACTTCGTACGGCGGCGGTCAATTCACTTGTCGGGCTGGATGGTGTTTCATTTGGCGGCAGTACAGTTGATAATAATACGCTCTTTTCTGTTATCGCGACGGCCGTTCAAAAAGATACAGATAGTAATATCCTCTCTACGCCGTTTGTGACGACACTAGACAACGAACCCGCAAAGTTCATTGTCGGGCAAGAAATTCCAATCACAACAGGTGAAAGCCTGGGGTCAAATAATGTGAATCCGTTCCGAACGTTTGAGCGTAAAGAAGTCGGGATAAAACTCGATGTCTTGCCCCAAATCAGTGAAGGCGATGTCATTCGCATGAAGATTAAACAGGAAGTGTCATCCATTGCCGGAGCAACAACTTCGATTGGATCGGATTTTATTACTAATAAGCGGGAGATCGAGACGACGGTTCTCGCAAATGATGGCGAGGTCATCGTTCTGGGCGGCTTGATCCAGGATGACGAGCAGGTCAATATTTCCAAGGTTCCCGTACTGGGGGATGCGCCGGTTGTCGGTAATCTTTTCCGTTCCAAAGGTAAGAGCCGCGTTAAGACAAATCTCATGGTCTTTTTACGCCCGACCATAATCAGATCTCAAGCTGATGCCGAGCCGTTAACCCAGCGCCGTCTTAATCAGATGCGGCAGGAAGATATTTCGCAGTCAGGCCGTACGACCTCCAAACTCGATGAGTTTATTTACCCGCAATGAGTGAAGCTGATCCCATAGCTCTTCCCCGTCTGGCTTATAGCTTTGCGCGTCGCTACGGCGTCATAGCCTCTGAGCGCGGCGGTCAGGCTATCTTATCCACCCTCAAAGACGCGCCCCTCGAAGCCATATTGGAAGCGCGCCGCGTTATCGGGCGACCTATTGTCAGGGACATGCTGGACGCCGCCGAGTTTGAAGGCCTTATGGCCAAGACCTATGCTCAGGGTGATTTAACCGAAACAGCGGAAACCGCGCTTGGCGCCGATACGGATCTACACACGCTGGCGGATAACCTGCCGCGTACGTCTGACTTATTGGCCAGTGATGATGACGCGCCGGTTATCAAACTGATCAATGGTATTTTACAGGAAGCCATTAAAACACGAGCTTCTGATATTCATGTGGAGCCCTATGAAAACCGTCTGGCAGTTCGCTTTCGGATTGATGGGGCTTTGCGGGATACATTGTCTTTATCGCCGCGCCTTGCGTCCGTTCTGGTGAGCCGGGTTAAAGTTATGGCGCAGCTGGATATCGCCAAGAAACGCATTCCTCAAGATGGTCGCTTTTCATTAAACCTTGGCCAGCGCGCTGTGGATGTTCGGGTCTCGACATTGCCGTCGCAATATGGTGAGCGGCTTGTCATGCGGCTATTAGAAAAAACCAGTTCGCTGATGAACCTGTCTGATCTGGGTATGGAAGATAGTGAGCTTGAGGCTTTCACAGTCGCACTAAAACGGCCAAACGGGATCATACTGGTTACAGGCCCTACAGGTTCCGGTAAGACAACAACGCTTTATGCATCCTTGACCAAGCTTAATGATGGTTCGCGCAATATTTTAACCGTCGAAGACCCGGTTGAATATGCGCTGGACGGGATCGGACAAACACAGGTCAATAATCAGGTCGGGATGAGCTTCGCTACGGGTCTGCGCGCTATATTAAGACAGGATCCGGATGTGGTCATGGTCGGGGAAATCCGAGACCCGGAAACAGCTGACATTGCTGTTCAGGCTTCGCTGACCGGGCACCTGGTATTATCAACTGTGCATACTAATTCAGCTATTGCAGCCATTACGCGCTTGCGGGATATGGGTATTGAGCCGTTTTTACTCGCGTCAACTGTGACATCAATTGTCGCGCAGCGCCTGGTACGGCGCTTATGTCCTCACTGTAAGGAGGCTTACAAATCTTCACAGCGCGAGGTCGATGATCTCGGGATTAAGAAAACACGTGACTTGGTTTTTTACAAAGCTGTCGGCTGCGCCGCCTGTCACCATATAGGGTATACGGGACGGCTCGGTCTTTATGAAGTTGTTGTTATGGATGATACTTTGCGAGGGATGATTCATGATGGCAGTCGCGAAATAGATATGAAGGCCCATGCGTTCAAAATTCGCAAAGATCTGCTGCAAAGCGGCGCCGCACATGTTGTGTCTGGCTTGACATCAGCCGAAGAAGTTTTGCGGGTTTGCCGCGCGAAAACGGATGCCGAGGTTGAGGTTTAGGGCTAGTGGAGACTTATGACTACTCGGCATTTGATGGTTCTGGAAACCGCCTGACCGGCAGTGTTGCAGCCAGTAATGCCCGTGAGGCCAGGGATATTTTACGAGCGAGGGCGCTGACCCCGGTTGATCTGAAAATCGTCAAGGCGAAAGCAGCTAAATCAAGTTCATTTGGCGCGAAAGTTTCTCATCGTGATCTGACTCAGGCGACTCGGCAAATCGCTATATTGATCGAGGCGGCTACCCCGGTTGAAGAAACCTTGAAAGTGGTTGCCATGCAGTTCGAAAAATCACCCATGCGCGGAATTTTAATGGATGTGAGATCGAGGGTTTTAGAGGGGTCTCGACTATCGGACGCTATGCGGTCTCATCCGCGAACTTTTGATGAGCTATACACTGCTATGGTGGCATCGGGCGAAACGTCGGGGCAATTGGCGACGGTTTTGGACCGGCAGGCCTTGGATCTTGAAGCCGCCCAGCAAATCCGAAACAAGGTTTTTAGCGCGATAGCATATCCAGCCGTTCTAACAGTAGTCGCTTTGATTGTGGTCGTCTTGTTGATGGTGTTTCTGGTTCCGACAATTGTCGATCAGTTCGATAGTCTGGATCAACAATTACCTGTCCTGACCCGCTTTGTGATCGGTTTGTCTGATGTGGTCATAAAATATGGACTTTTTATCGGCATTGGGATTGCCTTGGCTATATTTGGTTTCAGGCAGGCCCTTAAAAACAAGGGGATGAAACTCCGCTGGCATGGGCTGTTATTGAAACTTCCATTTTTCGGAGACCTGATCCGCAGTGTGAACGCAGCCCGTTTTGCGCGCACCATGGCGGGGCTGATTGATAGCGGTACGCCGGCATTGTCAGCCATGGAAGCCGCGCTGCATACCCTTAGAAATACGGTTATGCGGGATGCCGTAACTGAGGCGGCCACAAAGGTTCGTGAGGGTTCACCGATCAGTTCCAGCCTGCGTCAGAGCGGGACCTTTCCCCCATTGGTAACCCAAATGGTAGCCGGAGGCGAAGCCAGCGGCGATATCGGTAAAATGTTTTCTAAATCGGCGGATTATCTGGAAGGCGAGTTTGAGCGGGTTGTTTCAATTTTTCTGGCGCTCTTAAATCCAATGATTATTATTCTGCTAAGCATCGTGGTATTGTTGATTATTCTCGCTATGTATATGCCGATGTTACAAATGGTGTCGTTATGACAAAGGAGAACCAAATGGAAACCGACAACACAAATGACGCCGGCTTTACGCTGATCGAAATGATGGCAGTTTTGGTGATCATCGGATTGCTGATGGGGGCCGTTGCCGTGACCGTGATCGGAAACACAGACAAAGCTAAAAAGAGCAGGGCTCAGATTGATATTAATGCCTATGAAACAGCCATGGAACGTTTTTACATGGATATGGGAGATTATCCGCCCGAAGAATATGGCTTGCGGGCTTTGAAATCTCTTCCCAGCGGTATGGAAAATACGGGCGCTTACAGTTCAGACGGTTATGTGAAAAAAATTTCTAATGATCCGTGGAACAGACCTTATGTTTATCGTTATCCGGGTGAGCACGGTGCTTTTGATCTTTTATCCTACGGGAAAGATGGTCAGCCCGGCGGCGAAGGCGTGAATGCCGACATCACCAATTGGGACGATTCGGACGACAACTAAATCATGCGCTGCGGCGACGATAAACAAGCAGGTTTTACCCTGATTGAATTATTGGCGGTGCTGGTCATTATTTCATTGATGACCGCTGTCGTCGTCCTGTCTTTACCGCGCGAAAAACCCGTTATCGAAACCCAGGGTCATATGCTGGCGCGCCAATTAGAAACGGCGGCGCAGGCATCAGTCATTACCGGCGTTTCGCAAGGCTTCGGCGTCTATGAAGACGGTTATGTATTTTACAGTTTTGTCGATGGAGAGTGGGCCGTTGAGTCCGAGACTTTATGGCCCGATGACATTTCCGTTCGCTTCTACAAAGAAGATGTGCGTCTGGATCTTCCGGAGGAGCCGTCGCCCGTTGTGATATTTGAACCTTTGGGGCTTTCGACGAATTTCGGCTTGCGGATAGAAGCCAATGATCAGGTTTTGATGTTCTCTAGTAAAGGAGACGGCAAAGTCATGCTGGAGAAAAGTTCATGAGCCGTCCACGTAAAGATGACGGGTTCACATTAATTGAAGTCCTGGCGGCATTAGTTATTTTCAGTGTTGCCCTGACGGGTCTTGTTCATGTGAACACCCAGAGCGTACGCACCGTCAACAGCCTCGAAGCCAAGATGCTGGCCGGTATTGTGGCTGATAATGTCATTATTGAAGCCCGCCGTAAGGAATTACAAAAAGGTTCACAAAGTGGTGAAGAAATTGCCAAAGGCAAAAAATTCATCTGGGAACAAGAGATCTCTGAAACTGAACTCAAAGGCTTTTACGAAATTGTCGTCAGTGTCAAAGCTAACGACAAAGATCAGGTTATCGTTAAAAGACGGGCTTACCGACAGGATAAGTCGTGAGCTATAAAAGATCACATAATGATAGTGGTTTTACGCTCATCGAGATGTTGGTCGCATTAGCCATATTCTCGCTGCTCTCAGCCGGCGCGATGATGGCCATGTTTACATCCATGCGTACAAAAACCCATATGGATCAGTCGGTTGATCGTATTACGGAAATCGAAACTGCTCGAGCGCTGATGAAATCGGATTTATCCAATCTAATCCTGAGAGAAAACCGGGACCCTTATGGGGGGCAGGAACCTTATTTAATTTCGGGCGGTGCGGAAACTTTATTATCATTTACGCGAACGGGGCGGGAAAATCCCGGCGGATTGGAAAAACGAGGCGGGCTACAGCGGGTTGCTTATGTATTTGAAGATAATCAGCTAATCCGGCGTAGCTATGCTGTTGATAATCCCGCGCCGCAGACGCAGCTGCGCGACCGGGTCTTAATTGACGATTTGGAAAATGTCAGGATTGCGTTTGAGGATAATTTTCTACGTTACGGTCTGCTTTATGTAAGCCCGGCGGATAATATCTTAAAGGTCGATATGATGGTTCTGACTCTAACCTTTCCTGATGGCCAGGACCTTGTGCAAAAGTTTGAGATGCGTCCATGAACCGGGCACAGACAGAAAAAGATCGCGGCGCGGTCCTTTTGACGACGCTATTGATAATGGCGCTGATGTCAGCTCTGGCCGTGGCTATGATGGGTGATATCCGAACCGCTATTAAACGCGCCGCGAACATACAGGCCTATGGACAGGCCGATTGGTATGTGAAAGCCGCCGAGGATTTCGCCGCGCAATATATTGAAGATACTTTTATAAGCTTGGAGCCCTCGCAACAAAACGCTGCTTTGCGGTCCCCGCAATTTGCCAACCTGCCACTGGATGGGGGCTCAATGAACTTAAGAATTATGGACGGTACACAATGTCTGCCGCTTTCGAGTCTGACAGGGAGCCCATCAGAAAGTGAGCAAAGCGGAAATCTTTCCGGCAACCAGATCAGTGAGTATTCCGATATTTTCCGGCGTCTTTTAGTTTCGGCATCGGGTTTGAGTGAGCAGGAAGCGCAAATGATGACAGCGGCCATTATGGATTGGCAGGACAGTGATCAACAAATGCGAACTGGCGGTGCAGAAGATTATGCATATCTGGCTTTAACGCCCGCATATCGAACGCCGAATGCGCCGTTTTTATCAGTTTCTGAACTGAGAGCTGTCCGCGGCATGAATGAAGATATTTTGACAGCAATTGCGCCTTATATTTGCGCCGGTGATAAAAATCGCACAACCGGGCAGATCAATATCAATACTTTAGGGGCAGAGCACCTATTATTATTGGGTGCATTTTTAGGCGAAGGGCAGGAAAGTCTGGCGACGCAAATCATACAGTCCCGTCCTAGCGACGGTTACAAAACTTTGCCGGATGATGTTGTCAGTGCGGGAATTTCTAATCCTGAGTTCAAAGCCGAGTATTTTCACACCAAGCCGGAATATTTATGGGTTGAGGTCGATATCGATTTTGGTACAGCCCGACGTACTATTCTATTAGAGTTTAAGATTGACACAAACGGCGTGACGCGGACATATCGCCATTACGGCACTGAAGGTCGGCGGCCGTATCAACCTGTAGAGCCTGAAACCGGGCAGGAGAGCCAACGATAAATGAGTACGCCTTTGATCATATGGTTGCCTGAAAACCTGGATGAGCCATGGGCTTATTATAAATCAGCATCAGAGCAGGGGTGGGCATCAAATGCTGACGAAATATCTGCTTTATCGGCTCTGGCTCAGGGGGAATGCTGGGCTGTGTGTCCAGGAACATGGATGCGCGTATTTGCCCATAGCCTGCCCGAGATGAAAGCCTCTGAAAGATTATCGGCAGCAGGATTTGCTATTGAGGAAAAACTGGCGGCGCCGCTCAGCAATCAGCATGTGGTATTAGGCGCGGGTGAAGATCAACGTGTTGGCGTGATTGCGCGTACTCGCATGGACGAAATTTTATCGCAAATGGACAATGCGAATATAGCGCCGACCAAGCTTATCGCTGAATATGAAGCCTTTCCGGCTTCTCGTGGTGCGATCAGGACTTGGAATAGAGATATTCACCCTGGTTCTATGGGATATAGTCTGGACTCAGGGGATGAGGGCGATAATCCATTATCATTAATCCCTGAGATGAATTTTGACGGCGCGCTGAACTATGCGCAGGGCGATTTTGTCCGCCGTGGATCAAATTTGTCCTTTACGAAAAACCTTGGACGTTTGGCAGCTTTGTTATTGGTTTCCGGTTTGGTCTGGCTTGGCTGGCACGGGGCTGAAGCTCGCGCCATGAATAAACAGACTGAAGCGATCAAGCTGCAAACCACAGAAGTTTACACCCAGGCGACCGGACAATCTGCGCCGGTAAATCCAGCTCTGGCTGTCACTCGTGCGCTCCGCCAAAAAGGGAGTGTGTCGGCAGATTTCATGGATCTGAGCGCAGCATTTAATGGCGGACTCGCGCAAGTGGACGGAATATTGATTGATAGTGTCAGGTTTAACGCACAGCGCAGTGAGCTGGATGTTAAACTGATCTATCCGGACTTTGATAGCGCTACTGCTTTGGAGCAAATATTCACAGGAACATCCGGTAATTTTCAGTCTGGATCTGTGCGGGAACAATCCGGCGAACTTATCGGGGAAGGTAAGTTTACATTGGGAGCAGCCCAATGAATTTCTGGCAAAACCTAGCGCCGCGCGAACGGCTTTTAATCGGTATAGCGGCAGGCTTGCTGGCTATATTGGCTTTGTGGTTTTTAGCGGTCAGACCAGTCATGACAGCTCACGAAAACGCGAAAACAGCTCAGGAATTAGCGCTGGCTGATTTAGAGATTGTTCAAAAAGGCGCGGTAAAACTAGGCGGCACTTCTATTGGTAATCGGCAGCCATTTGATCGTAATGCTGTCATACGTACAGCTCAGACACAGTCCTTGAATTTATCGCGGGTTCAGCCCGAAAATGATGGGGCGCTTAAGGTCTGGTTCGAAGATGCCGGCAGTGCTCAGCTCTATAAATTTCTGTCCGATATTACATCTGGTTACGCCGCCGAGATCACCAATGCGCAAATCAGCAGAAAAAACAACGGCACAGTTAACGCTGCTATTACCTTAAAGCCGATAGGTGCGTAAATCCTATCTGATAGGGTTTGGCCTCTTGATTATTATAGGGGCCGTTATTTCACAGCTGCCCTTGGCCTGGGTGGGGCCAAAAGCGCCTATTGGCGGGAAAATACCTGTTTACAGCGGAACAGTTTGGAATGGTTTGATTTCAGGTACGGATGCGGGAAACTTAAAACTCAGCACATCACTTGGACGGTTGATTAGCGGTGCCAACCCTGTCCACATTACGGGTGGTCCGGCTGGATTAAGTTTAAAGGCAGAAGCCGGTACGAAGGGCCTTCGGGCTTTAAAAGCTGAAGGCACAATGCGTGCTCTGGCTTTACGGGATCCGCGTCTGGCGCTTGTGAACGGGAATTTCCGTATTGATGTACCCGATATGCAAGTTGCTAAAACATGCGACTACGCAGAGGGGACGGTTTGGACAGATTTTCTTGCCCAAAATGGCTCTCGGCTGCGATGGGCGGGCCCAGTCCTTGAAGGGCCCGTGAGCTGTGAGGAAGGGCAAATTGTCTTGAACCTGACAGGGAAAGACGCTGCCGCTGATATAACCGCGCAAATTCGAATTGACCTTAGCGGTACCTATAAGACCGATATCATGGCGAAGGTTAGTGATCTTAATGCGGGCATGGCGCTGCAATTTTTCGGTTTTACTGCTGTTGCAGGGGGCTACCGACTAACGGAGCAGGGTAAATGGTAAGACAATTCATACTGACACTGGGATGTGTTTTATTGACAGCTGGATGTACCTCGACTCCGGGTGAGACGTCATCAGAGAACGGGTTTGGCACAGATCAATTAAAGCCGCGCAATATAGCCGTGGGTGAATGCGGGGTATTTGTCTGGACGGCAGATCAGTTTAAACGGTTTATTCTTTTCAGTCAGGCAGAAAGCATTTCGGCGAGCTGGTGGACAACGGAGGGCGAAGTAAACATTAAGCGCTTGCGCACAGATGGCTCAACTGCCTTTGGGCAATCTCCGATACAGGTCTTTGGTCAAGATGATGGCACAGAGCTAAAACTCAGCCTGCGTGACCCTCAAGAAGTCGACAATGGTACCCGTTATAAAAGCGGAGCTATTACGCTTATGGGCGCAGATGGTTGGGAGAAGGTCATACCGGTTATCGGTATGGCGGCTTGTAATCTCAGTCCAATAGTGGCTGATTACTCAGTGCGCACCATACAATAAATATTCCGATTGCGAGAAACGGCCCAAAGGGTACGCGCTCACTTTTCCGAAAAGATGGAAATAGGGCGGCGACCAATCCCATACCGCTCCCGATCAAGACGATAAAGGGCAGACCGATCCAACCACACCATGCTCCGCCGCCTGCAAGTAATTTAGCATCGCCGCGGCCAAGGCCATCTTGGCCTCGTAATTGTTTATAAGCGATTTCTATAGCGACAAAACCCGCATAGCCTATTGCCATGCCGATCAGACGGTTAAGGAGATCATCAACCCAATATCCCTGCAACAGGCCCAAAGCTATCACTGTAAAGGTCAGGGGATTAGGCAGACGATAGGTTTTCAGGTCAATCACCGCTAAGGCGAGTAAAAGGCTCGCGAGTATGATCCCAAAGATATAAATCATCCCTGTGGGCATAATCAGACTGGGTTCACTGTCAATAGACTGCATTTCTCCTAGAGTTTTACCGCGGAATTGCATAAGAGCGGCAGGATGGGATTTAATGGGCTAATAGGACTTTGGCTGACTGCTTCAGCCAATGCGAGCATTGCGGTCATGCCGCCTGTTTGCGAATCCGCAGATCACTGTGTGTGGATTATGGAAAATCACGGCCCGCATGAATTTGATTATCAGGTACTCAGTCAGGAACTTTTAGGTTTCGGAGCGGACGGCAAAGATTTTTTGATGATGCTGACGGGCGATAAGGACAAAGTCATTGCAGGCCGTGCGCTGGATATGTTGGCACGAGCAGATTTTGGATTGAATAGTCGTGACCAAAAAGAATTGATGGATGACTGGCCGGGCGTCCATGTCGGAAAACGGGCTGAGCTATTGGTGGCTATCGGTTCACCTGAAGTTCAAGCTTTGATGATCAACTCCTTGGCTGACGCTGACCTCAATGTACGGCTTATTGCTCGTAAATCACTGGCATCCATGCGGGCGAATAACCGCATCTATAAATTACGACCTCAGGATTTTGACCCGATCAGTAAGGCTGTCGTGATTAAGCCCAGCCGTGAACTGGTTCAGATGCTTGCAGCATTTTCTAACGAAAAAAGCCAGCCCGTATTTGTGAGAACTTTAAAATCTGGAGACCCGTCCAGTGTGATAGCTGCCTATGATGCGTTATATGCACAGGCGCCCGAACTGGCATTTTCAGCTTTGATGTCAGTGATTAAAGGCCTGAGGCCTGACGATCACAAAGCGGCATTTGGGATTGGAGCGCTGTTACGCCACCGCCATCAAGGTCGGGCCGACGGTTTTTATATGCAGTTTGCACAAGAACTTGCTGAAGACCCTAAAATGAATGTCATGGGCCGTGTGGTTGGACTTGACGCCTTGATGGGCGGCGATAACGTTCCTCATAAATTAAAAGCGAGCGCGCCTGTGATTTCTGCATTTCGCAGCGCTCTGATTGGTAAGGGCGACAATGTAGAGCCTTATGCTCGGAATTTTCGCCAAATTGCAGCCGATAATCCGGCCGGCTGGGCATCGGTTATCTGGAATCACTTAAAGGCGCGTCCTCAGATTGAGGGCAGAGTTTATGACGATTTTTTTGTATCTTTACGGGGTTTGGCGCCCGGAGCGGCCAGCGGAATAATTTCCGAAGCCATGGAGCAGACTAAGAATCTTCAAATTCTGGACCTTGGGCTTAAAAGCGCAGCTATGAGGCGGGATAAAAACTTTTTACCAGCCGTCGTGTCGCTCACCGGACATTGGTCGGATGATATATCTGAACGCGCGCGGCAAACGGTACGGGTATTAGGCGGAAATGCTTCGCCGGGAAGAAACCCGTTTTGTGATATAAGCGGTAAAACGCCCACGGATTATGTTGAGCAGCTCCCATACTTCACCCTTGACGAGGCGGACGAAATGAGCCCGTTAAAACGCCGATATTTAAAAGCGACTTATCCGGTCAAAGATGGCTGGCTAACGGGATTTGACGGCGGCCGGCTTGGCGGCGGAATCTGGTATTTTGACAATGAGAGCGGCATGGGTGAGCACACGCAACTTGCCGGTGTTCAGGGCGTCACGGACATCTTGCCCATAAAAATCCCCAAGCTGGGTCAATATAGTTCAGACTTTTGGGTGATTGGTCGTCAGGGCGGCGGATCCTATAAAAGCCTGTATTATATCGAACAGACCCAAGGGGGGGTCGCCGCAGAGTTTCGTCAAGACCTACCCGGATCAAATTATAATATCTCAGTTTTGCGAAATGGTCAGTATCTCCTGTCATCGACAGATCAAAGTCCGTTGGTCCTTAGGGCGGATGGTCAAATTCACAAGGCCTGTCAATAATGTCATCATATTCTGAAACTGCAGCTTTAAAAGCTTTATCAACGGTTACGGATTTGTCGGGAGAGCGCGATATAGTCGCTGCGGGACGGCTCAATGATTTAACATTTCAAGATGGATTTTTACGAGCAATCCTCTCCATACATCCTGACGAAGCGGAAGCCTTTGAGCCTATCCGGCAAAACGTCGAAAATGCGCTGGAAACCGTAAACGGCGTAGACCGGGTGTCGGTCATGCTGACCGCTCACAAGGCTGCGCCGGAACTAAAGTCTAAACCAAAACGTAGCGCGAACCCCCATCAGGCTCGCAGGCCTGAGGGATATCAGGGCGATGCCTTTATTGATCATGTGATCGCGGTGAGCAGCGCAAAGGGCGGTGTAGGTAAGTCTACTATTGCGGTTAACTTGGCCGTAGCGCTGGCAAGGCAAGGCCTGAAGGTCGGCTTGTTGGACGCGGATATCCACGGCCCGTCTCTGCCGATTTTACTGGGCAATTCTGGCGCGCGTGCAGTCAGTGTGGAAACACAGGGGCGCCGACTTATAGAACCGCTTGAGGCTCATGGTATTAAAGCCATGTCCATAGGATATTTAACCAAGGATGACGGCCCAATTGTCTGGCGAGGCCCCATGGTGCAGGGCGCGATGTCTCGTATGTTATGGGATACGGATTGGGGCGAGCTTGATGTTTTAATTATCGATATGCCGCCAGGAACCGGGGATTCCCAATTGGGTCTGGCGCAGGAAATTAAACCGCGCGGTGCTATAATCGTATCGACACCTCAAGATCTGGCCCTTGCCGATGCGCGTAAAGGCATTGCTATGTTCGGTAAGGTCGACATTCCGGTTTTAGGCTTAATCGAAAATATGAGCGTCTTCATTTGTCCTGACTGCGGCTCATCTCATGATATTTTTGGTAGCGGCGGCGTTAAAGATGAAGCGAAAAAGATCGGGATTCCTCTTTTAGGACAAATTCCACTTCATATCTCAATCCGCGAGAGTGGGGATGACGGGCAACCAATTGCCAGTACGCAAAAGCCTTATCCCTCAACCTTTGACGCAATTGCAAAGTCAATTTCACTGTGACATAAGAATTATCCAGGAGCTGTCTTATGTCACTGAAAACCATTGTCGCAACATTCACGCTAGCTGGTATATTGATGGGATGTACGAGTGATGTACAGATAACCCGGGAGGATAAGGCTTTGTCAAACTCGAATGCAGTGATACTGATTAATCCATTTGAAGTTCCTGAAGATAAGCTATCAGAAACTATTTCTATGTGGGAACAGGCGCGAGATTTCCTACAGGAGCAGCCAGGCTATATTTCCACTGAATTACATCAATCCATGACGCCTGATGCAAGGTTTAAACTCATTAATGTCGCTAAGTGGGAAAGTATGGAAACTTTTCAAATGGCGACTAAGAAAATGAAAGCTGAAGCGAATTTACCGAAAATTGAAGGGGTAAAGGCAAATCCGGCTCTTTATACTGTTGTAAAGCGTGATTAATTAAAATAACGCGCCTTGAATACCGTCTAGAATAAATTGCGCGGCCAGCGTCGCCAATAGAACCCCTAAAACGCGGGTCAGGACCTCGGTAAAGCTTTTACCCAATAGTTTAAGCAGCGGCCCGGCGATCAGAAATGACAGTAAAGTCACCGCGAGAACAGCGCCCAGTGCCAGTAAAATGGATAGTTCCTGCGCCGTGTTTTCGGTTTTGGATTTAAGCAATAATAAAGATGCCATTGTTCCCGGCCCGGCAATCATGGGAATACCCATTGGAAAAACCGAAATATCTTCTGGATCTTCAGCTTCTTCCAAAGCCTCCTCGGCTCTGTTTTCCCGCTTTTCTGTCCGTTTTTCAAAAACCATATTCAGACCAATGATAAACAGCATTATGCCGCCCGCTATACGCAAAGCATCCAGACTGATCCCAAGTTTGGCAAAGATAAACTCACCGGCATAGGCAAATCCAAACAGGATTATGGCACCAACCAGAACTGACTTAAACGCCATGGTGTTTTGGTGTTTACGGCTAGTCCCTTGTGTGAGTGTCGCAAAAATAGGTGCGCAGCCCGGCGGATCAATGATCACAAATAATATGGCAAAAGCCGATATGAAAAGTTCAACATCCATAAGGTCTAGGTTTCGATCTTTTTGTCTTTGGCGTAGGTCCAGTTTCGCAAAAGCGTTTCCAACGGGCCGCGCTCATATTTTGTTCGCCATAAGCTGGCAAAGGTTATAGTGAAAACAGCCGTCACCGCTGCGATGAGGAACACTGTGCTTAAACTCAGTTTACCCATATAACCAAGTCCATATCCATTAAAAATCAGCGAAAATATAAGTCCTTGCATGAGATATGCGGTGAGGCTGGATGTACCACCACGGGCTAAAAAAGCTTTGATCGGGCCTATAGTGCCTTGGGAAAACTTTGCGATGAGTCCCAAATAGCCGGCTGTTGAAAAGGGCGCGAACAGGAAAATCAGGAACATTCCGATCCACATTTCCGAGCTAAACAAATTATCGCCACGACTAATCAACCAGCCCGCATAAAGACTGCCGAGTAAGCCGATAGGCAAATATATGCGTCTATATTTCTTCCATAGACTATGAGCCGGGTCATTGATTATGCCTGACTTAACGGCAGATAATCCTAAAAGGAAAAAAGCAAAAACGCCTGCACCTTGCATAAACAGCCCGCCAGTCATCATAGCCCAGTCCACTAGACGCTGAAAGGCAACTTTAGGAAAACTTCCAGAGCGATAAATTTCTGCGCTTGGCGCCATATATTCCTGCATGCCGGTCATCAACGCTGTTACATCCTCTTCTGGCATAAAACTATTCATAGCCCATACGCCCAAGGCCATAAGGCCGATTAAAATTAATTGGATCATATAAATCCAAAAGGCCCAGCGGTTCAGGGATTTGGGAGTTTTATTTCGAAATAAGTAAAGTAGCGAGCCAAGCACAGCATACACGACCAGAATATCACCATGAAATAACAGTAAAATATGCATGAATCCAAAAAATATGAGCCCGCCAATGCGGCGCCAATAGCGGTCATTAAAAGATACGCCTTTACGATCAGCCGAAGCCATTTGATAGGCAAACCCCACCCCGAACATAAAAGAAAACAAAGTATAAGATTTAGCTGTAAAAAAACCATATATGCCTATAGCGGCGAATTTATCGGCGGGCTGCGAAGCTGCCCCGCTCGACATGTAATCGCCCATAGGATAAGCGAGCAAAATTACATTGACGACGGCAATACCAAATAAGGCGAAAGCCCGCGCAAGATCGGGAAGAATAACCCGACCGGTTTTTTCATTTTGTTCAAGATAATTCATATATTCATTTGTAATCTGCATTCTTTGTTTTTCAACCATTCGTTTTAGGGTTTTGGTAATCTATTGACCGGACTGTCGGTTTAATCATTCAAGGAATTACAGATGCCGTCCATTCAGCCTCCAAACGCCAAAACATGGTTTGCACGATTGGCCCCTTACCGGGCATCGGAAAATTGGAGAGCGGTTTTTGAAGTTATTATCACCCTTGTTCCTTTTTTAATTTTATGGGCCGGTATGTGGCAGCTAATCAGCCATGGTTACTGGTGGGGTATGATTGGAGTGATCCCGGCTGGAGCTTTTATAGTCCGCCTATTTATCATTCAGCATGATTGCGGGCATCGATCTTTGTTTTCTTCGCGAAAGGCCAATGACTGGTTGGGCCGTTTTATTGGACTGCTGACACTTACACCTTATGATCACTGGCGCCGCCAACACGCGCTTCATCACGCAGCATCAGGAAATTTAGACCGCCGCGGTATAGGCGACATCATCACGCTTACCGTTGCGGAATATGAAGCCCTTGGCCGCTTTGGGAAGCTCAGATACCGCCTCTATCGTAATCCGTTTGTTTTGTTTGGCCTTGGGCCGGCTTATGTTTTTTTTATACATAACCGCCTACCGCTGGAGTCCATGAAACAGAAAATGCCATGGGTGAGTACATCTTTGACCAATCTCGGCGTATTAGTTCTCTATGCCCTTATGATCTGGGCTGTCGGGTTAAAGGCTTTCCTGCTTATTCAAATTCCTACGGTTATCGTCGGCGCGTCCATCGGTGTTTGGCTGTTTTACGTTCAGCATCAATTCGACGGAACCCATTGGGCCCGGACGGAGGACTGGGATCGTGAACGTGCTGCGCTTATGGGCAGTTCTTATTATGATCTTCCGGGCTGGCTCATGTGGGTTACAGGCAATATTGGTATTCATCATGTTCATCATCTTTCAAGCCGCATTCCGTTTTATCAACTTCCGCGTACTTTACGGGATCATCCGGAACTTAAGGAAATCGGACGCCTCACTTTTTGGGAGAGCCTGAAAACCGTTAAGCTGGCCTTATGGTGTGAAGAGCGCCGAAAGCTTGTCACATTTGCCATGCGCCAACCTGCGGTAATTTAAAAGTCCACTATAAAAAGGCTATGATCTGATAGTCGGGGCTCCGCTTCGCGGGGTGTGTGGTCATATTCCACAGACTTGATACGATCATTAAAAGATGGTGTTGCCATGATTTGATCATAGCGAAACCTATTGCCTGTGCGCGGTGATACCCATGTAAATTCCCGGGCATCAGGATGTCGCCTTCGCCAGCTGTCAATCCAGCCCGCATGAAGCAGGTCCTGATAATATTGTGTGGAGGCAAAAGTCTTACTGTCACTGTCCACAAAGGGAATGCCGCAATTCATGTCGCCAATAATGAGTGCGTCCATTTTTAGAAGGCTTTCGCTGTCATCCTTAAGGGCCTGAAACAGCGGCACTTGGGCTTTTTTTTGCGGGAAGTGCACAGCTATCAAGGAAAGCTCAAATCCCAAAGCTTCGGCACTGAAATAAGCCTCAAGCATAGGCAGGGGGCTGATAGGATCAGGCAAAAAAGGTCCGGCGTCAAAACCAAATCGTGAACTGATCAAAATGGTATGCTCATGTGGGCCGGACGTTTCAGGAATATGGATGAATTTATGGTCAAGGGTTTTCAGCGCGCCCATAACTTCATCTTTTCCGCCGCGCTTGTCAGAGCTGTCACGAAACTCCTGCAGCGTAATAATATCAGGATTATAAGTGACGAGAACTTTAGCGATCTCATCAGCCCGCCGTCCGCCACCTTGTAATATATTCCAGGATAGGAGCCTCACTCTTGAACTTCCCATCCCTTTTTAAAGTATTTCTTTTCCCACTCTTCAAAAAACCCCAATATCTGCTCTTTTGAGGAGCTCACCCGCATTTCATATTGCAGCGGGTCTTTACGATTGGGCGAAAAATCAGTGAGCTGCAGAACATAGGCTGGGAAGTCTTTGGAGGCTTCTTCCTTATTGGTTTTCCAAGCTACGATTTTGCGCACCATTTGCGCCCCGCGAAGCTCCTTGACCCCAACCGATCTTTTGATGATTTCGGATATGGGGAGTTTAATCTCCTCGGCTACGCGGTCAATGTCCGGGATGGTTACAATGTCGGTAAGTTGAGACAGGCGTACATCATCTTTATTGGCAGTCTTATCATCCCGGAACCGAATGAACTGCGGGGAAATGATAGAGGCAAGGGGCAGGCGGCGCAGGCCTTCCCATCGGTTCTCATCTGCGTTCCAGGCCAGCACCATTTTATCAATGGGATTTCCCCGGGATGTCATGGAGACCATATCAAGGCATTGCAGCTCGATCACTAATCCCGGTTCAACCATTTGATAAGCCACACGGGCGGAGTTGACCTCATGGAAATCCGACTCCACCACGCGCTTTTTCAGCTTGTCCAAAATTTCCCGGCGCTGCTCATCACTAAAGCCGCCGCCGACCCGGCTAACGATCTGAAATGTTCCATCATCACGAACCACGGCCAGAAGCATATCATGAAGCATACCTTCACGGTCATCTGTACTTTCCGTAAATCCGATCACAGCAAGATCGAGATTATGTTTGGGCTTAACCTTAAAAACCCCGGCGGTTTCGCTGCGGGCGACAACCCCTTCTTCGCCTTCATCAACGGCCCATTCATTGAATTTCTGCAAGACGGCTTTGGCATTTTCGCCAATGACAGTATCAACGGGATGGACCCTATCGCCATCTTTGAAAAGCTCGCGCATTTTCTCAAGGGCGTGATCATAGGTCATGGACAGATCAACACCGTCTAGGTCATAAATATTAAACGCCGCAAAACAGAGTTGACCAAGGTCTTCATCACTGGTGGGTTTGCGGCCTATTCGTACAATGTCGTGTACGCGCGTGGCTTTGCCGTCTTTCTTTTTGTGTTCATCTGTTCGGCGGACATAAAATTCACCGCCAAATAGGGCAAATTTAACGCCTGCTTTTTTCAGGAGGTCGGCGGCTTCGGCCATAAACGGGGCGCCTGCGCGGACTGTTTTACCGGGATTAAGAATACAGCATTCGCCATCCTTATAGATCAGCATGGTAAACTCGCCGTCATATTTACGGCTGATCTGATAAGTGCTGTCAGGGATCCGGCGCTTTGCGGTCTCCGTATCCAGAGCAATGGTCATTTGACCGAGCTGCCTGCGCCGCGTTCTGACGATGCGTAGATAATCCGGACTATCTAAATCTTCGGCAGTGCCGACCCGGTACCCTCCAAAGAGTGCCCGCATATTCTCTTCGTTATAGAGGGGCATCAGCTTTTCTCCGAAAGGCTGTCGGGCAGTTTCATTTCCTGATTGGAAAGATGTAGCAGGAGAATATATTTTTCACCGTCCACGCGACCTTCCAGAAAGCCGCGATAAGGGACGGAACGGGAGCGGAATATCAGAGGATCCCGGCCTTTAGCGCCTGCGCCTAAAATCATAAGAGAGCCGCTTTCATGAAGCTCTTTTGCCATCTCGAACAGAAAGTCATAGGTCAGGCCGTTAATGTGCACGATCTGAAGTTTGGTTTTAAAAACGAATTTTCGGATTGCCTCGGTTTTCGGGATCATCTTGCCCGTCCAGGTCAGCGGAATTTCCGCGTCTACATTGGCTTCAAGCCGTCTTTGCTCGCGGCGCTCCCGTAAGGTACCATCGGCGTTATAAACCACTTCTTCTTGCCTTATGCGGTAAACAAGTTCTTCTTTGGGGTTGATGTAAACCCGGGACAAATCCCAGAGGAACATGCCGTCACGTTCAAAGTCTATTTCCGGATCACCCTCAACAAGGGCTTTGCCGAGAGCTTCATTGCTGCCGTATTTTTCAAGCATGGACTCATAGTCTTGATGGACAGCCCCTTTGAGGATTTTACGGGTATAGGCGGGTAGGCCCTTGGGGCCTTTGTAAAAAACCGTCCGGCTGTTACGGGTCGACTCAGCCTTGACCACAGCATCACGAAGTTTGGCATCTGAAAGGTTGATATTAGGCATGTTGTTTCTCGTTTCTACAACATATCAAAATCAAATGAGTCGCGGTCACCGCTATCATCATCGCCAAGTTCCTGCGCGCGGGCGGCGCAGATAGCGGCCTGTTCATAGCCGACAAATTCTATATCCGATGTATGTCCGATGAGCATCCATAGCTCGCCTTCCAAATCGGCCATTAAAAAGGCCGGATCGTAATAAATTCCCCCGCGATAGGAGAAGGGAAATTTGAATATGGTGCCATCTTTGAGTTTTTTGGAAAGTGAGTCCGATAAGGCTTCGACATCAAGGTGATAGGAAAGACGGATGGGATGATCGAGAAACTCTTCGATCGTAACTTCCTCGATAATCTGGGTCGGAGCGCTGAAACTGGACGGGACTTCTTCGATTGTATCGCCGTCGCGATTGATAGGGACAAGGTCGTTTCGGTCTATCCACAGGCCTTCTGTATTCACATAGCCAGAAGCGGTTCCGCCAAAAGGAATAATGGTACGCCCATCCCGGGCCAGTGTGGCCAGATCGCATTTCTCATCGCGGGCATCAAAAACTTCTGTTGCCACCCGGCCATATATTTTGGTGCGGTCGATCTTGTTGATCTCTACCGTGAAAGTTTCGTTTCCGAATATAAATTCAAGTTTTCGGGCCAATTTTTCCCCCTGACCATTCCTTCTATCTTTATCAGGTGAGAACCCGCAAAGGGAAGGGGTGTATGTGACTAGTTTAGAATTTAGTTTGCCCCGATTGTGCTGGGGTTTATATAATTAGGGTCGTTTTCAAAAGGCATAGCTTTGTCTTTTCTGATAACGTCTAAAATATTTGCGAAATCGGTTTCATATTCAAACCCCAGTTCCCGGCATATCAAAGTGCCATCGTAAACGCGGGCTATGGATTGCGGAAGCCGCCATCCTTTTGCCGCATATAGCCCGGCTGCATGTGGATAAATTTTCTTGATAACGGATCTGGCATTGGTTTTAAGATCCGCGCAGTCAGTTACTTTAAAAGGCGTCGGCGCAGAAACAATATACATGGCATAGCCTGATTTCATATGATCAAGAACATGCTCATGAGCGCGCGCACTGTCGCGGACAGTATGCCGACGATTTAAAAATTCATTGGCTTTTAAATTTTCTGCAGGCGGATCGGTCATTGTGTCATCTTCTTCTGGGAAGAACCGGGATGTACGCAGGCTTGTCACGTTAAGATCAAACGCTTCGGCGTATTGTCGGCAAAGATGCTCTCCGGCGAGTTTGGTGACGCCGTAAATATTTCTTGGTGCTAGCGGACCGTGAGTTTCGTCGAGCCAGACGGCATAGTCAAAATTACCCTCACGAATATCTCGATCAATCATCAGGGATGTTGTGGAAGTGAATATGAATTTTTGGACTTCGAATTTCCGGGCGGTTTCCAAAAGATTGAGCGTTCCGGTGACATTCACATCGATAAAACTTTGCGCCGGAAACCTGATGATATCAGGCTTGTGTAGGGCCCCGCTATGAATAATGGCATCAATTTTTCGGTCCTCAACGAGCTCATTTATCAGCTTTCGATTTACCACACTGCCAATATGAGTTGTGTATTGTCCTTGTGTGATATCCAGCCCGGTTACGATGTGTCCCGCAGCTTTTAGTAAGGGCGCAAGATAGCGACCAAGCCAGCCAGATGATCCAGTGAGGAGGACGTTCATTTTTCTACTCACATAGTTTTTCAATTAAAGGCAGAGCAGTCATAAACGCTTTCTGTCCGTCATATTCAGGCCGGACTGATACGCCTTTGTCATCAATGTAAGCATGGGCGGGCGGTTTGCCGGCACCGTCCCAGACCTTATCATATTCAATTTGATGCCGGGCAAGCCAGTCCTCAATTTTGGCCTTCATTTCGTCTTGTTTCGGGCCTTTTAGGTCTGCCATGCGAGATGTCAGGATGATTATATCCGCGTAATTATTGATCTCTCGGGTGAATTCGACCGCGCCGTCTATGGGCGGGCCAATATCTGTATTTTTACCGGATTTAACGCGAAGGGCGAGAACACCATCCAGGTCAATACAGACTTTAGCCCGGCCTGTGCGTTTAAATTTCCGCTCACTGGCAGCGAGTGAAACCCAGGATTTGCGGCCACGTGTCAGCAGTTCGGCTGTTTCCCGGTCTTCAATATTGACTCGCGGCGGCGGCGGGCCGCCCCTTGCTTCGAGCATAACGTCAATGGCGGCATGACCTGTAAGCCAGGGATTATCGAGCCATTCATCCCCGCTCCAGAGAGATACATAATGATAGCGGGTATGATGCAGGCCCGGCAGCCGAAACCATGAACCGATAGAGTCTTCTTTGACTTTTTTCGGGAAAGTTTCTGGTTCTTCGTCCAGATTGTGCCTCTCCCAGGTCTCGGCAATGCCTTTGACCATAGCATAGACATCAATGGTCGGGGCGGGCTGCTCAAACAAAACCCAAATGTGATAACCGCCATAATTATTGGTATTAAATAAAAGCGGGTCATAGCCTTTCTGCTGCAGTTCTTTCCACCAGGCCAGAGCGGCGTTTAGGTTGCGACGATTATGGTCTTCTGCGTTAGTTTTGGTTTCGTCATGCATATCAATATCAATGCCGAACCATTTGGATGTGCTCTCTTTGGATTTGGCATGCAGGCCGA
>JAHDGM010000087.1 GCA_020627655.1 Hellea sp. | reverse complement strand
TCGTGAACTTATCCATATTCATTCCAGCTTTATTTGCAATATCTCGCGGCGTTTGAGGACCTGATCCGACGCAAATATCCGACGTTGCTGAAGCTGAAGCCACCGGTTGAGCAACTTTCTCGCTATCATTACCGTCCGATGTGGAAGAAATGGAACATGCAGCGATGCTTATGGCAATGCCAGCACCAACAAAAAAATTCGAAACCTTCATGATTGTCTCTCTACGACTTTATAAAAACAATAGTATTCCCCCCCGAAATATATCCGGAGGGGAGGGAGATGACAACAGTCAAGCCGGGGGATGAATAGACTGTGTCTTAGGGTAGTACGACCTTATCAAGAACATGGATCACTCCATTGGCCGCTTTTAAGTCAGTCTTGGTAATTTTAGCGACACCGCGCTGTCCATCGATCAAATACGGCGTTCCATTTATCAATTGCGCGTTTAAGGTTTTGCCATTTACAGTCGTTATTTCAAATACGCCGCCATTGCTTTGGATGGCTGAGACTAGGTCTGTGGCTTTAACTTCGCCGGCCACAACATGATAGGTTAGAATTTCTTGTAGTGCAGGCTTATTATCAGGTTCCAACAGAGTTGCGACTGTCCCGTCGGGCAGTGAGCCAAAGGCGGCATTGGTTGGCGCAAAAACCGTAAAAGGACCATCTGATTGTAAAGTTCCGACGAGATCAGCCGCTTTTACGGCGGCAACAAGTGTGCTGAAATCGTCACTGCCTGACGCTAACCCTACTATATCGGGCGTCACGCTCTCGGGCTGCAACTTTGTCATTTTATGAGTGGACATATTTGAAGCTTCCGCCGTTTTATAATCTGTCTTGGAACAATTGCCGGCGAATGCTGGCGCAGAAAATGAGGCGGAGACCAAACAAACAATTGCGGCCATTTTAAATATCGTATTCATGAGTTTCTCCATAAGAATTTTTTTAGTCATAAACGGAGAGTGCACTTCCATTAACTCTTACGGCTTCCGTTGGATATTGGTTTACATTTCTGAATTACAAATTTGTTAGGGTTGAGCCGATCAGTGGTTTGACGCGGACGTCCTCTGCGACAAGGAATTACGCTATTTTTCTGAGACCGGTGATTTCAGGACCTGATTAACTGCGTGGACTATACCGTTTCGGGCCTTGATATCACTCGTGACAATTTTAGCCGTGCCGCCGGATCCATCAATCAGATATATGTCATCTTCAGCAATAACGGCTTTAAGAACCTGACCTCCTAAAGTTTTTATCTGCAGATAGCCTTTATTGGCATCGATATCGGCTCGCAAGGCGTCAGCATCGATCTGTCCTGCGACCACATGATACAGCAATTCTTGTCGAAGCCCGAGCTTATTATCTGGATGGGTTAGGACGGAAAGGCTGGTCTCTTCCAGATCACCAAAGGCGTTGTCAGTTGGTGCAAAAACTGTAAACGGTCCTGGCCCGCTCATGGTCTCGGCAAGCTCTGCGCTACGTAAAAGGCTGACCAGTGTTGAGAATCCGCCAGCTTCTTCAGCCAGTACAACAATTCCGGGTCTTTCGCGCAATTCGCCGTCAGAGCTTGATGGGCCTATATTGCTGTTTTCCGGAGCTGCCATTGTTGGTGGGTCGGTTTCTTTTATCTGTGCATAGGCCAAAGCTGTGCATGACAATGTCACTAAGGTTAAGGTGATATTTGCGATTTTTCGCATTATGTGTCTCCTCTAATATGTGAGACGGAGAATGTCGCCGCAGACAACCCCGAGGCGAAATGTTCTTCCGCCTCTGTTAAGGCGGGACTTGCGCCCCGTATCTCACCCCTATGGTGAGTTTGGTTCTGGCCGAGCTTAATACCCCTCAGCGACCAGTTGTTCGTATGATGCGTCTTTGAGATCGCGTAATGCATTCTCAATATCTGTAGTCAAAAATTTTACGGCCTCGAGCCGTCCGCGCTCTGATAGTTTATCTTGTTTGGAATGGCGTCCGGCAAAAGTGCTCGTGCCTTTGTCTTCTGAAAAAGCTGTTGCCGTGGCATATGGATATCCATTTCGGACATCCAGCAGGAGAGCCGATGCCGTGCTGCTGACTTTGATCTCGCGTGATGGCAATATAAACAGGCCCAAAACGGTAAGGTCCCCTGTTCTCAGGGCATTACTTTTGCGCGCATCAACTTGGATGACTTCATAGGTAAGCACATAATCTACATGTTGGCGAGCAGCGCCTTTGCGAATAGTATTGACGACGTTTTCCAGATTGCTTTTATCAGTCGACCTCACCATGGACGCGATCAGGGGTGATACGGGCACAAATTCCCCGTAGCGATCCCCTTGCCGCTCGGCCATATCCTGCCATAGCACAGCCTCATCGGCCGGGACTGACGTGAGGCGCCCATTTTCAATGCGGGCCAGACCAATACGAGCAGGGAAGCGCAAATTCGGCTCAATCGCCGCAATATTCATAATATCCAAATCAATGGATGATGCGGTTGCCGTGACCTTATAATTGCCTTGTTGATAGCGCTTGAGATAATCCGCGCCGGATGTCGTCTGTGTATTGTGGGTACATGCCCCAGCAAATAATGTCAGACCGATTACTGGCAATGCTAAAATTTTTGATAGGCTTTGCATTTGTCTCTCCTAATGTGGCGCCCTCCCCAAATGGGGCTATGGGGAAGACGCCGACCCCCATGCGCCCCATAGGAAAACCATCCGGCTAAAACCGGGCAAAATTACGGCAAAATTAAGGTTATTATGATTAAAGCTGAACTAATTTATCTAGGGGATACCGCTTAAAATTAGAACGAGCTCATCTAATATTTGGTCCAATGAGCTCTTTTCTCTCACTATACAGTTTTGCTGTACACGCGATTATTGCACTTGCTTTGACAGGTTTTGAAAGAGGAAATCCCAGGGTTGTTGAACTACCTGTGAATATTCGATTTACTATGGTAAAAGCTTACCAAATTACAGTCTATCTGATGTGACGCTTCAAACACTCCGTCACAGCTACGGGATAATTTGGATACCGTCTTAATGCCGTGATAAGTCGGTACGCTCACAACTTAGATCATGTATTGGCTGATGCAGCAGATAAGATGATGGCTAACATTTTGACATACTATTCGGTCACTGTGAAATTTAATTACTTTCAGTTTAAGCGCAATGTACCCCGCAATATGAAAGAATAGGCAGCCTAGCTCGGTTGGCACAAGCTGAAGGCAATACAGTTTAATTCAGAGTATTCAGTATAGCGCCCTGTGATTGAGTTTTTAGTGCTGCTTTTTTGCAGTGAGAACTATGAGATAATCAGTCAGAAAGTTAATTTTTCAATTTGGGAATATTCACAAGGGGTAAACGACTGGGGTCCGAAACCTCTAAAATCAGTTTATCATGATTTATGAAACGTAAATATTGCAACCTCTTTAGTTAAAAGCTACTAATATTTGTTACTCAATCGTTTCCTAAGTAATTGATTTAATTGAATGTTAACCCTGTTGAATAACGAATTCGTATTAGAGTTGTGAAATTACTTTGCCAATAAATTATATTGGTGAATCCTATGGGCTGTCTAAAAAAGTCGATTTCTACTGACAACAATCCTGCGTACAATTCTGCTGATGGCGCCTCGTGCCTCGTCAAACGACGAGCGACCCGCATATCCCGGTTCATGACCGCAGTGATGGCTCTGCTGGCTTCATGCCTGCACATATCCCATGCGCATGCTGCAGATTTTTGTGCAAGCCAACCATTATCAGGTGATACGGCGTGGGATATTTTGGACGGAACAGGTGCAGGCCCAACCGAAGCGGAGGTTGATTTTAATCTAACAGCGGGTGACGTTTGGACAAATGTCGAAGCCGTGAATTCCGTTACAATCCGTGGTCTTCATCAGTATGTTGGTGACATGGCCGCTGCGGTGGTTTCACCTGGCGGGA
>JAHDGM010000038.1 GCA_020627655.1 Hellea sp. | reverse complement strand
AGATCCGCGCGAATTTGACTATGATGCAGCCATGGCAGAATACAGAGCATTCCTGCCCGAGGAGATCATGGCAGCATGAACGATGACTTCGAAGAAGATATGAAGTTCGCAGCTGCTGATGATGCAGCTGATGAGGGACTGGGGTTAATCCTTGATATCACTGGCTATGAAGGCCCGTTACATTTGCTCTTGGAACTGGCGCGTCAGCAAAAGGTAGATATTGCACGTATTTCCATACTTGAACTCTCAGAACAATATTTGGCTTTTATCAAATCAGCGCAGGATTTGCGTATAGAATTGGCGGCTGATTATCTGGTGATGGCGGCATGGCTGGCATATTTGAAATCCCGCCTGATTTTGCCTCGCGATGATGACGAGACGGTCATGCCAGAAGCCGATGAACTGGCAGCGCATTTGGCGTTTAGATTGCAAAGATTAGAAGCTATGCGACGCGCTGCCGAAGGGCTGATGAGGCTGCCGCGTACGGGACAAAAAGTATTTGTACGAGGAAATCCGGAAGGACTTCGCTCAAGAACGACGCCGTTATGGGAAGCTGGCCTGTTTGATATTTTGCAAGCCTATGGTGAAAGTCGCTCCAAAGCCGTTATCCGTAATATTAAAGTTCCCAAGCCCCTGGTAATGTCACTTGAGGATGCGAGAAGCCGGCTACGCCGGGCACTTAACGCGGCCAGTACTGATAGTTCAGAATGGCAATCGCTCGATAAACTTCTGCCGATTACGGAAGAATTGCCTCAGGCAATACCTAATACGTCTATTCGGGCCAGTTCGCTTGTCGCGGGGTTAGAGCTCGCAAAGCTTGGGGAAATTGAAATTCGTCAAACAGGTACATTTACACCGATTTTTGTGCGCGGAACCGGGCAGAAAAGCCGCCGTGCTGATGAAGGGCAAAGTAATGAGTAATAACCGCGTAGAAAAAGCAGCTGCCGGGATTGAGTCCGATGTTATTGATTTAACCGAACGTCTGAACGTTAAGGCAGATATAGATCAGGAACTGCGTTTATTAGAGGCTTTATTGTTTGCAGCTGTTGAGCCCATAGACATTGAGACATTGCGCGAACGCATGCCGGAAAATTCTGATGTTGCGGCGTTATTAGCGCGTCTTGCGCGCGATTATAGTGGTCGCGGCGTTAATCTCGTTCATGTTGCTAATCGCTGGCGTTTTCAGACAGCGCCGGATCTTGAGCATCATTTGGTGGATGTTAAAGAGACACCGCGGAAATTATCCCGCGCTGCACTCGAGACATTGGCGATTATTTCTTATCATCAACCTGTGACACGCGCGGAGATCGAAGATGTTCGCGGGGTTGCAGTGTCCAAAGGAACCATTGATGTATTAATGGAACTTGACTGGGTGCGTCTAAGGGGACGTCGCCGTACACCCGGACGCCCGGTTACTTATGGCACCACGGATGGTTTTCTCGCGCATTTCAATTTGGAAACGATCGCAGACCTTCCAGGGAGGGATGATCTTAAGGCCGCCGGGCTGCTTGACCCGCGCCTACCAAAAGATTTCGAAATGCCTACGCCCATTATGCCGGATGATTTGACAGATGAAGAAGATCCGCTTGATGAGCAGGAAGAACCTGAATTTTTCGAGGACTTTCTGTCTGACGATGAAAACGAATAGCAGATTGCCGCTTGAATGCATGGTCTTTGCGGGTTACTAGGCCCTGAAAGATTAGAGGTAATTATATGTTTGCGAGCCCTTGGCAATTACTGATCGTATTGGCGCTATTTCTTCTTCTATTTGGTGGGCGAGGGCGAATTTCATCTATTATGGGTGACCTCGGCAAGGGCATAAATAGTTTTAAAAAGGGCGTTAAAGAGGATATCGAAGAGGCAAAAGATGCCGCTGAAGACGCGATTGACGTGACACCCAAGAAAAAAGACGACAACGCATAGCGCCAATTCCGGGACTTACTCATGATCCCACAAATCGGATTTGCCGAGATGATCGTGCTGGCTTTGCTGGCTATCATTGTTGTTGGCCCTAAAGACCTTCCAAAACTTATGCGCTCCATGGGGCGGTTTATGGCCCGTATAAAAGCTTTGGGGCAGGAATTTCGAAATGCTTTTGATGAAATGGGCGAGGCTGAAGAAATGGCCGAGCTTCGAAGAGAAATCGAAGAACTTAAAAGTATGGGGAAACTTTCCAACTTATCGGATGAGGCCTTCGAAGAAGATATGCGTAATTTGGACAGGGATATTCGTGAAAGCACGAGCCTGGATAATCCGAAAAGTTCTGATCAGAGCAACGAAGTATGAGCGATGCGCCTAAAATAGCTTCAGAAATCGATGACATCGAACAAAGCAAAGCCCCACTGCTTGAGCATTTAACTGAATTGCGGTCGCGCTTGATCAAATGCCTTATGGGGCTTTTACTTGGCTGCGTTATTGTTATTCCGTTCCTGCCTCAAATATTAGCATTTCTCTTGGCACCTTTTAAAAGGGCTGTAGTTGAAATTAATCAAGCACGCGGTGAAATGGGGGTTGAAGCATTAAACGATGACTTAATCGCCACTCAAATTCTGGAACCATTTTTTGTGAATGTAAAACTGGCTGTATTTGGCGGTATAATCTTGGCATTTCCGATTTTTGCGTATCAATTATATCGGTTTGTCGCGCCTGGTTTGTATAAAAATGAGCGTGGGGCTTTCTTGCCTTATTTGATTATTTCACCCCTGCTATTCTCATTGGGTGCAGCGTTGGTTTTTTATTATATATTTCCTTACGTCTTGCGGTTTGGCCTTGGTATGTCCGCGAGCGGCAATATAGAGCTTTTGCCGCGTATTAGTGATTATCTTAAACTGGCCATGACCTTGTTCATAGCCTTTGGTCTGTCATTTCAATTGCCTGTCATATTGTCTCTACTTGGACGTGCCGGGATTGTTTCATCTGCCGCGCTGAAAAAGGGAAGGCGCTATGCCATTGTAGGGATTGCTCTTTTTGCTGCATTTGTAACCCCGCCGGATCCTGTGACCCAAATCGTATTGGGCGGCGCTATATATCTCTTATACGAGATTTCGATTATTTCGGTTTCACTCCTCGAAAAGAAGTCTGACGAAACTACAACTTCCGCCGCCTAAGCAGCCACCAGATCACAAACGCTCCAATCATTTTTCCAATTATGGACATGGTGATATTGGGCAAGGTGAACATATCTGCCCTGATCTTGTCAGCCATGTATAAAAAGGCTGAGGTATCGATAGGGGCGGCAAGTGCTGATGATAGTAATACACGGCTTGATAGGCGGTATTTTGTAAAGCTAAACAGGGCCCAGTCGACCAGTTCAGCAATAATAAATGCAAGGCCGCTGGCAAAGGCCATTTCCTGTCCGGACGTAACATAAGTCAGGCCAAGGCCTATGAGCATAGCAAGTAATACTTCATGACCAATTTCTCGCTGAGCGAAATCACGCACTACTAAGACCAGCCCTGTAACAATGGTAACTGGATTAAAAGCCCAACCAGGCAAAACTTCCCACATAGGAGCCCACGTAAAGGACCAGTTTATAAAGGGGATGAGCAAAATATAGATAAGCGTATACTTCACCAGTCGCAGGCTAGTTTTACTCTTATCGCTTTCCAGATAGGTGCTCATGCTTTCACTATACGGAAGTGAGTGACTGGTGTAACCCGTCAAATATGATTCAGTATCCAAAATTATCGGCCATTGTGGCTAAATCACGTAACAATGTTATTGGGGTAGAAGGCGGCTTACCTTGGCACTTATCGTCAGATTTGCAGTTTTTTAAAAAAACGACACTTAGAAAACCTGTTTTAATGGGACGGGTAACATGGGAGGGGCTGCCATTCCCTTTACCTGGTCGTGCTAATTTGGTTTTAACTCGAAATACTAATTATATGGCTCCGCCTGCGGAAATTTTTACAAATATGAATGATATGATTGGCCGGGCCTTCGAAATTGCCGGTGAGACGAATGCAGACGAAGTTATGATTGTTGGCGGTGCTAAAGTTTATGCCGAAACGTTGCCCTTATGCGACCGACTTTATGTAACAGATGTACACGTTGAGCTTAGCGGAGATGCCTATTTCCCAGAAATCAAAACAGATATTTGGAAGCTTACTTCAGAAACTGAAGTTGCTGCCGGTCCTAGTGATGATCATGATTTTACTATTCGGGTCTATGATAGGGTTAAATGACCTGTGAAAATTCACTGTCGGGGCTTGATATAACGCGCCCCGCGCGCCACATTAAGACAAATCAAAATTCGCGGAGACAATATGTCTAATAATAAAAGCCCTTGGGGCAGCGGGTCCGGCGGTAATGGCGGCGGAAAAAGTCCGTGGGGTCAAGGTGGTCAAAATCAGAGACCCCGACCTACTCAGCAACAAAATCGGGACAATGTGGTCCGGGATTTGAAAAACAGATTTGGCGGTGGCGGTAAACGCCCCGGCGGTTTTGGTAGCGGAAAAGGCCCTGCAGGACGAGTTGGTCCGTTTGGCATTTTTGTCATCGTAGGTCTTTTGATGATGCTCTTTTCCTGTGTTTATGTGGTTGACCAAAACCAGGAAGCCGTTGTTTTACGGTTTGGAGAATATTCGCGGACATCAGCACCAGGTATTCATTTTAAATTGCCTTCACCTATCGAAACAAAAGAAATGATCGATGTGACGGATGAGCGGAATATCACCATCGGGTCAGGTGGCCGTGAAAACCTTATGCTGACAAGTGATGAGAATATTGTTCGAATTGCTTATACGGTTCTATGGCGTGTCAGTAATTCGTCAGACTTTTTGTTTAACCTTGAAGATGTCCCGCAAGCGGTTAGCGATGTCGCTGAAAGTGCCATGCGGGAAGTGGTTGGTAAAACTGAGCTTGAACCCTTGATCACAGATGAGCGGGACAGTGTTGCGGCGCAGGTTCAAGTGTTGATGCAGCAAATGCTGGATGAGTATGCAGCTGGCGTAGCGATTTCGCAGGTGGAAATTAAAGAATCTCAAGAGCCTAAACAGGTTGAAGCGGCATTCTTGGCGGTTGTGGCTGCTAAACAGGAAGCCGAGCAGGCTATATTGCGCGCCCGGGAAAAAGAGAACGCTTTGATCCCGGCGGCTAATGCTGATGCCGATACTTTAATTCAACAGGCTGAAGGTTACAAAGAGGCCGTAATCGCAGAATCTCAAGGTGATGCAGCGCGTTTCACATCCATTTATGAAGAATATAAATTGGCGCCCCGCGTTACGCGCCAGCGTATGTATCTGGAGACTATGGAAGAGGTTTACGGCGACGCTGATAAAATCATTCTGGGTGAGACTGGTGGGTCTGGAGTTGTGCCATATCTTCCGCTTGATCAGCTAAAAGCCAAGAAGCAATAGGAGACTGACATGAAAAAGACATTCATACCTGTTTTCGTTTTAGGAATTTTAGCTCTGATTGCTATTTTCTGTACCTATATTATCGATGAGCGCGAACAAGTCGTTGTTCTGCAATTTGGTGAATATAAGCGCGTTGTAAACCAATGGGACGGCAATCCGAAAAGTGCAAACGCTGGATTAAAGTTCAAATCACCATTTGAGCAAGTCGTGCGTCTTGATCGCCGTAATTTGAACCTGGACTTTGATCCAGTTCGCATTCGCGATATTGACTCTAATCCTTTACTGGTCGACGCTTTTGTACGTTACCGGATTACAGATCCGCTTCAGTTCTATAAAACATTCCGTACCGAGGCGCGTTTACGCGACCGATATAAGCCTGTTGTTGAATCATCTCTGCGTGATTCATTGGGTAAAGTTGATACCCAGACGATTATCGCGGGCCGCCGCGCTGAACTGATGCAGGAAATTCAGGATGCCGCTAACAAAAAGGCGGTAGATGAAGATTATGGTATTGAGGTTATTGATGTGCGGATTAAGCGGGCCGATTATCCTCAAGAAGTTGCCGAATCTGTATTTGGTCGCATGAAAGCTGATCGTAACAAGGAGGCGGCTTTGTTACGCGAGCAAGGTAAAGAAGAAGCGCGGAAAATTGAAAATGATGCTGAGCGCCGTGCCCGGGTTATCGTGGCCGAAGCTAAACAAAAAGCCGAGACAACTAAAGGTGAGGGGGATAAAGCCCGTAACCGTATATATGCCGAAGCTTACAATCAGGATCCAAACTTTTTTGAGTTTTACCGTTCTATGGAAGCTCTCAAAAATGGATTTGGCGCCAGATCAACCTATGTAATGGGCTCTGATGGTGACCTTCTGGGGTATCTGGAGAACGATCAATAGGCGAGTAGCGGTTCTATGAACCTGACGACCATTACTTTGATTGCTATTGGGGGGGCTCTCTTGATTGAGGGTGCCGTCTGGGCTGTTTTTCCAGCGCAGATGCGCGAAATGTACCGTCAAATGCTCTCAATGCCTGATAGAGTCCTGCATATGAGCGGGCTGGCATCTGTTGCTTTTGGGATGGTATTATTGGTGTTTGGCGTAAAGTTGGCGGGAGTTTTATGAATCTAAAAGCTTTTTCACAGTATAAAGCTTTTGATTTAAACCAATTCGCTGTAGCTATAGATCTATGATTAAACCTTCTCACATTATTTTATCGGCGCTAATCGGTCTTTCGACTACTTTATTTGCCGTTCAACCTGTCAAAGCGCGGGGTATTCCTGACGGCTTTACCGAGCTGACCAAGGAGCTTAGTCCGGCTGTGGTCAATATTTCGACTGCTCAGAATGTAGAGATATCTGAGGTGACGCCGTTATTTAAAGAGGGCTCTCCTCTGGAAGGCTTTAATGACTTCTTTAGCCGGGATAATAAAAGCGGTCGCGTTTCAAAGTCACTCGGCTCTGGATTTGTGATTGATGCTGATGGATATATTGTCACCAATAACCATGTGATTGAAGGCGCTGATATCATTGAGATCATCTTTCCCAATGAAGAGACATATGATGCCAAATTATTAGGTCGTGATCCCGCAACTGACCTTGCACTTTTAAAAATAGAACGAGAAGAGCCTTTTCCTTATGTGAAATTCGGAGATTCAAACGCTCTTGAGGTTGGTGAATGGGTCATGGCTATCGGCAATCCGTTCGGATATGGCGGTTCTGTGTCAGCTGGTATTGTATCAGCGCGCAATCGCCGCATTAATCATGGGGCCTATGACGATTTTATCCAGACGGATGTTGCCATTAACCGCGGCAATTCGGGCGGACCTATGTTTAATATGGATGGTGAAGTTATTGGCGTTAATACGGCAATTGTTTCCCCATCAGGCGGAAGTGTTGGAATCAGCTTCTCCATACCTGCTGATCTTGCCGTTTCTGTTGTAAAACAGCTCCGAGAGTATGGTGAAACACGGCGTGGCAGTATTGGTATCAGCGTACAAGAAGTCGATCGGGGCATTGCGAAGACATATGGCCTGGATAGCGCGAAAGGGGCGTTGATTACGCGGGTTATCAAGGACAAGCCGGCAGAAGAAGCCGGATTGAAAGTCGGTGACTTAATTTCAAAGGTTGGAAGCCGTGAAGTGGAAAGTGATAGGGCTTTGTTCCGTATCATTGCAGAGACAGAAATAGGTAAGCCGGTAGACGTAACCATAATTCGTAAGCGGAAGACCAAAGTCGTTTCTGTAACGCCAGAGCGTCTTAAAGAAAAAGTGACCAAAGATAACCTTCATGGTGATGAACCGGATCCAGAACTGGAAAATATGGATGTCATGGGTATATCAATTGAAGCTCTCTCTGCTGAAGTTCGTAAAGTAAATAAAATCAAGTCTGAGATTAAAGGCGTTCGCGTAATATCTGTGAACTCTCGCAGCCCTGCCGCGGGGAAACTCCGCGAAGGCGACATTATTGAACAGGTCAGTTTTGAAGATGTGACCACGCCAAAAGAGTTTGAGGCGGCAATCAAGTCAGCTGAAGAGAACAATCAAACTGTTACCTTTGTGGTGAATCGCGGTGGTAATTACGTGTTCTATTCTTTTGAAGTGTCATAGACCAAAAGTTGATTAACGAAATTACCTGAACTCTTCGTCTTTAAATCCTTGAAAATAAAGGGCAGTTGTTAAGTCTGTGTGATTGATCGCGCAGTGTGCGGCTGCGGCTACTGCAGGCTTGGCATAATAGGCGATGCCTAATCCAGCAGCTTGTATCATAGCTAAATCGTTAGCCCCGTCGCCAATGGCAATTGCAGTTTCTGGCCCGCCAAGATCTGCACTGTGATCGTCTAAGGCAGTTTTCTTTGCGACGCGCCCCAAAATTGGTTCCTGGACTAGCCCTGATAAATTCTGACCATCATCCAATAGTATATTTGCGTGATGATGTTCAAAACCTGCAGCTTTTGAAACCCGTTCACTGAAAAAGGTGAAACCGCCAGATACAATGACCGTTTTCGCTCCGTGTGCTCGCATTGTTCTGGCTAGTATATCAGCGCCGTGATTAAGATGAATGCGTTCATCAAAACATTGTTCAAGTACCGATAGGGGAAGCCCTTCTAAAAGGCCCACACGTTCTCTTAACGCGCCTTCAAATCCAATTTCTCCGCGCATAGCGCGCTCTGTAATAGCAGATACGCGTTCTTTAACTCCGGCAAAATCGGCAAGTTCATCAATGCATTCCTGTCCAATGAGCGTTGAGTCCATATCGCAGATAAGTAGTTGTTTTCGACGGCCTGTAGATTTTTGCAGGCAGAAATCGAAATCTAAATGCGATACTTTTAATTCTTGTATGGCAGTTTTTAGTTTTGCGATGTCTTTTAAAGAAACGTCTATAGCTTTGTCCGGCGATAAAACTTCTAAATTTGCGTCCGGTAAATGCCCTAAGAGCCTGTCAAAAGAGGCGTTGCATTTTTTCTCAAGGACAAGGGTTAAAGTGTGAGATATAGAGTTTGTCATGTTAAGCCGGAAACAAGAAATGAAGCCTGTTATATGTATTGCAGGGCCAACTGCGAGCGGCAAGAGTGCATGGGCCATAGAGCTGGCAAAGACTGTGGACGGTGAGGTAATTAACGCGGATTCTATGCAGGTTTATAAGGATTTGCACATTCTTTCAGCTCGCCCTGATGAAAAAGAGATGGAGAATATTCCTCATCATTTATTTGGTCATGTTGACGGGCAAGTGCGGTATTCGACAGGTCGATGGCTTCGGGATGTCGTTCCTGTTATTTTGGACTGCCTGGCCAGGCAGAAAACGCCTATATTGGTTGGCGGAACCGGGCTGTACTTCAAAGCCCTTACTGAGGGGTTGGCGGCGATACCGCAGCCATCTGCTGAGGCTATTGATAGGGCAGAGCATCTTCGTCGCGAAGGATTTGAAAAGCTACGGCAAGAGGCCGAACGAGTGGACCCAGTAGCTTTTGCGCGAGTGCTCGGTGATGATCCTCAGCGGTTAATGCGAATAGTTAGTGTGGCTCTGGGCACAGATCATCCACTGAGCGTTTGGCAGCGAGAGACGAGGCCTGTTATTCCAAAAGGGTATTGGGTTGGTGCTGTTCTGCTTCCTGATCGGGAAAAGCTATATGATAGAATCGATAAGCGATATGTAGCCATGGTATCGGGCGGCGGCCTTGTTGAAGCGAAATCTCTGTTCGATAAGCAGCTTGCCGCCGATTTACCGGTCATGAAAGCGATAGGCGTGCCACCTCTATTAGAATTCATAATGGAGAAAATTTCCCTCGAAGAGGCAGTTTTTCAGGCACAACGTGACACAAGAAGGTTCGCTAAAAGGCAATTTACGTGGTTTAGGGGGCAAGCAAAGCACTGGTTTTGCGTAAATAATGCTGCGAGCAAAGGGGTTTTTAGGCAAAAAATTTCAGAATTTAGTATTTGACCTTGGTGAAGAGGTAAAATATTGTCCGTACTGCTCCATTGTGGAGCAGTCATGCGCAAACTTACCTTTCTCTGGTAGGGCACTCTTTCAAGGGGTGCCTTTTTTTTGTCCGTATTTAGATGGGCAGTGTTACAAGAATTTATTGAAAATCGTCTATTCGTTTGAGGCTATATCGGCTAGTTGGCGATATGTTGCCAAAATTTTTGACACAGATGGACAAGCAGGCGCTTCGCGCAATCATGGTCGTAGTGGCGATGTTTGGGGTTGTTGCTATTATCGCCATCCTTGGGAAATCCGCCCTTAACCTTGAGAATGAAGAATACCTTCGATGGTTTAAGGCTGTAACTAGTTCTGATTGGGTGGTTCCGATCGTTGTGGCGACATTCGTAATTGGGTCATTTTTAGGTGTTCCCCAATGGGCATTGATCGCAAGCATGGTTGTAGCTTTTGGGCCCAGAATAGGTATGGGCGGTGCTTGGGTTTGTACCATGCTATCGGCAAGTGTGAATTTCTGGATGGCGCGCTGGATCGGTGCTGAACGTGTTGCTAAATTTGGTGGGCAATTGGTCAACAGAATTGCATCTGTTGTCAGGCGAAATGGATTCGTAACAAGTTTTGTTGTCAGGCTTGTCCCAACTGGGCCGTTTATATTGGTTAATATGGCTGCCGGAGTCTCAAAGATGAAATTTCCGCATTTTTTGGCAGGAACTGCCTTAGGTATAATTCCAAAAATTGGAGTTGTAACATTGATTGCGACAGGAATTTTATCTGATGATCAAAGTGATTGGATTAGGCTGGGACTTGTTCTGATGGCGGGGCTGTTTATTCTAATAATGCTGGCTGCGCGAAAGCATTTAAGACGATTTGTGGAAACCAATGAATAAATAGCCTAAATAACTACTATAATCATCATATATTGCGAGCGCACAGGCTTGCTTTTAGTTCCGCTCTCTGCGAATAGAGAACTCTTTCCGGAATCATAGACTCCGACTTGTCAGGTACCTGCTGCATAACAGTAATTAATTATGGATTTTTAGCCCCATGTTGAACCTCTTGGGATTGTTCTCTTCAGATATAGCCATTGATCTTGGTACAGCAAATACACTTGTTTACGTAAAAGGCCGGGACATTGTCCTGGATGAGCCGTCTGTCGTTGCTTACTCTCTTAAAAACGGACGGAAAATTGTTCATGCTGTAGGCGCAGATGCCCGGATGATGTTAGGCCGAACGCCCGGCAATATTGAAGCTATTCGTCCCATGAAAGACGGGGTCATTGCAGACTTTGAAGTCGCAGAAGCCATGATCGATTACTTCATTAAGAAAGTTCATAACCGAAGCTGGAACGTACGCCCGCGCGTCGTGATTTGTGTGCCGTCCGGTGCGACAGCCGTTGAAAAACGAGCGATCCATCAAAGTGCGGAGCAGGCCGGTGCCAGTAAAGTGTTTTTGATTGAAGAGCCAATGGCGGCGGCATTAGGGGCAGGGCTTCCTATTCATGAGCCGGCCGGTTCTATGGTGGTAGATATTGGCGGCGGGACGACTGAGGTCGCTGTTCTATCTCTTGATGGTATTGTATACTCCCGCTCTGTGCGGGTAGGCGGTGATAAAATGGATGATGCTATTATCCAATATGTCAGGCGCACAACTAATCTATTGATTGGCGAGATGAGCGCTGAGCGCGTTAAAAAAGAAATTGGATCTGCGACTATGCCCGCCGACAATGAAGGCATGACCGTACAGATAAAAGGCCGAGATCTCATGAATGGTGTACCGCGGGAGATTCGCGTTTCTGAGGCCATGATTGCTGAAAGCCTGGCAGAACCGGTTGAGCAAATCGTGGAAGCCGTTAAAAACGCGCTTGAAGCTACGCCACCCGAACTTGCAGCTGATATTGTTGACAAGGGTATTATGCTTACGGGCGGAGGGGCACTTTTGCGTAATCTGGATACTGAGCTTAGAAATCGAACGGGCCTACCTGTTTCAATTGCTGACGATCCGTTGTCCTGTGTTGTTCGCGGATCTGGCACTGTTGTTGAAAACCTTAAAAAGTGGAAGAGCGTATTGTCCAGCGGGGTCTGATGCGCCGTAAGAGATTATGGTAGGCAATCGCGGAAAATCCATACAAGTAAAACGACAACGCGCCCGCTTTGTCTTTATCTTATTATTTCTAGTCGCTTTTGGTCTATTTTTCAGTAGCCGAAATAATAACTCAATGATGAACGGTCCGCAGGCAGTAGTTGAGGATGTTGCTGCGAGTGTGCTGCAATATTTGACTATGCCGCTACGTGGCCTTGAAAGTGTTTCGTCAACTTTGTCGGATAGATTTAAGGCTCATAAACAAAACGAAGATTTACGTCAGGAACTGGCGCGGTTAAGCGATATTGAATCCCGCGCTAATGCTTTGACCCATAAGCTTAACAGCCTTGAAACAATACTCAGCGTTGAAGCAGGATCGGGGGTACCTCAGCAGAAAATTGCTGCCCGCGCTGTAAGCGAAAGCAATGGTCCATTTGTGCGCTCAGCTTTGATTAATGCGGGATCCAAAAAAGGGGTCAAGTTTGGTGATGCCGTAATGACTGTTAACGGACTTTATGGACATGTCGTGCGAGCTGGTAACAACTCATCTCGTGTTTTAAAACTGGAAGACTTAAACAGCCGTATAGCTGTGATGTCAGAAAGGTCACAGGCGCGCGCTATTCTGACCGGTAACAATAGTCGTAAACCAGGATTATCCTTTATTGCCGATGATGCTGATTGGCAGGTTGGTGACGTAGTGGTGACTTCTGGGGATGATGGTGTATTACCTGCGGCACTTCCTGTCGGAATTGTTGGGAAAACCCCCAATGACTTGTATCAGGTTGATCTATTCGTTCATCAGAATTTTGTAGACTGGGTCTGGGTATATCCATTTCAAAAAACTTCCCCGCCCGAGGCGGATGCTGTGCCAGATTTGGCGGAAGAATTGACCGCTGTTGAGTGCGGAACGCCCTAATGCTTGCCGATACTATAACTCCCATTAGGGCGCGTGCTTATGCTTTGCAGGGCGGATTGGCTATGCTGGTTTTGGTTACTCTGTCAGCAGTCAATCTAAACCTGATTGGTACGCCGTTATCGTTTTTATTTGTTCCCTTGATTCTGGTTTACCTTTGGCCCCGCGGAGCAGACAAGGTTCTGAGTTATTGCTTGTTGTTTGGATGTGGAATTCTATTTGATGTCTTAACCGGGACTGCAATAGGTTTTTGGGCCTTGATATTCATGACTGGGCTAGCCGTTATTCAGCCTACATTGATGAACCGCGAAGCCACATTTAATGTATCTTGGGTTGGGTTCATAACGTGGATGAGTATTTGGGCTGCTATTCTTTTGGGGCTGAACTTCATATCTGCCAAAGAGTTGGATATCGTGAATTTTATCATTCAAATCTGTATTGCTATTCTAGTCTTTCCATTCGTGTACGCTATCCGGGTTTACGTTCGGAGTTTGATTATTAGTGAGGCCGATTAGATGCAGTCTCATCAAGATAAACAGACAATCACACGGCGAACTGTTTTGTTGTCTGTTGGAGGGGTTGGAGTTTTTGGAGCTCTGGCGTCGCGCCTTTATTACTTACAGGTGATAAAGGCTGAGGATTATACTACTCTTTCCGAAAACAACCGTTTCAATTACAATATTTTGATACCTGATAGGGGGCGTATTTTGGATCGGAATGGAACGCCACTAGCGCTAAATAAGCAAGACTATCAGCTGGTTTTAATTCCGGAGCAGGTTGAGAATGTTGACGAGACACTTGATAAAGTCAGCGACATTATCCCCTTAACTCCCAAGGTTAGAAGCCGTATTTTAGGTGATATCAAAAATCACGCTAAGTTTGTTCCCATCCTAGTAGAAGATCATTTGAAGTGGCCTCAATTTGCGGCCTTGAACATGCGAACACCTGAGCTTCCAGGTGTTGTGCCTGAAGTGGCTCAGGGACGTTCATATCCCCACGATGGGTTGTTTTCACATGTTATAGGTTATGTGGGTAGTGCAGGGCCTGAAGACGTTGAAAAGGACAATGATCCTTTATTGCGACAGCCGACGTTTCGCATGGGGCGAACTGGCGTAGAGGCTGCCGTAGACAAGCAACTCAGGGGAAAATCCGGCAAGCTCAAGGTCGAAGTGAATGCTGTGGGCCGTATAGTCAGGGAATGGCCGGAAAAAGATACACAGGCAGTTCCTGGACAGGACGTATGGCTTACTCTTGATGCAGAACTGCAAAAATATGCTGCTGAACTATTCGAAGAGGATAGCGGCGGTGTTGCTGTGATTGATGTCATGACGGGTGAGCTTCGAACACTTTTGTCTATGCCCACATTTGATAACAACATGTTTGTTTCTGGCTTGACCCAGGCCGATATGAAACGCCTGAACTCAGATGAGAAGCGCCCGCAGTTCAATAAGGTTATTGGCGGCGGATATCCGCCAGCTTCAACCTTTAAAATGACTGTAATGCTGGCGGCGCTCGAGCAAAATATTATTAATCCATCTGAGCGCATAATTTGCACCGGGAAAATGCGTGTTGGCAACCGAACTTTTCATTGTTGGAAGCGTCATGGTCACGGGCCCGTCAATTTTCAGCAATCCTTACAGTATTCTTGCGATGTATATTTTTACGAACTCGCACAGCGCATCAATATTGATATCATAGCGGAAACTGCAAAGCGGCTGGGTTTAGGTCAGAGCTATCCCTTAGGCATAACGGGGCAGACAAAGGGGATAATTCCAACCGAAGCCTGGAAACAAAAACGGTTGGGTCAGGGATGGCGTATGGGTGACAGTCTGAATGCGTTTATCGGCCAAGGATTTGTACTTACTACGCCCTTACAGCTGGCTGTTATGGCCTCAAGAATAGCCAACGGTATCCAAGCAGTGGTACCTAGGCTCATAATCGGTGACAATACTACTGATTTCGAACCGTTGGATTTCTTACCTGAGCATATTGCGGCCATTCAAGCTGCCATGCGTAGCGTGTGCGAAGAACCCGGCGGTACGGCATATAGACCCGGGGCGATGGGCGTACCAGGTGTCGAAATGGCTGGAAAAACTGGAACAGGGCAGGTTCGTGGTATTTCTGCTAGTGAGCGGGCTGCTGGTGTCTTGAAGAATAAAGAACTTCCATGGAAACTAAGAGATCACTCAATTTTTGTTGGGTATGCGCCTTTTGACAGACCGAGATTCGCTGTTGGCACTATCGTAGAGCATGGTGGATCAGGGTCCAAACGTGCTGCCCATATTACGCGGTCGCTTCTAAAACGAGCTTTGGAGCGCGACGGCTTAACGGCACCGAATATGGATGATGATACTTTATGAGTGCTCGTGCTAATATTCAAAGTAAGTTGTTTGAAATCAATTGGTTGTTACCCGTTCTTATTTATGTTTTAGGGGCCATTGGTGTGGCTATGATCTACGCGGCCACAGATGGTGTTTGGAGTAATGGGGCCCAGCAACATTTAGTCCGGTTGATTGCTGCGGGCGGTCTAATGCTGCTCGTAGCGCTTATAGATATTCGGGTTTGGTATCATTTAGCTTACCCTATTTATGGGATAGCCCTTATATTACTCATTGGTGTGGATTTTGTAGGAGTGACCATAAATGGTTCTCAGCGCTGGCTTGATCTTGGAGTTACGCGCATACAGCCATCCGAGATTATGAAGCTGGCTATCGTGCTTGCATTAGCAAGATATTATCATGACCTTGATCAAAATCGTGTGTCTCATATCATCAGTTTGTTAGGGGCGCTGTTGATTATCGTCATCCCGGCGCAGTTCATTTTACGGCAACCCGATTTGGGGACGACATTACTGCTTACGATGACGGCATTAGCTATAGTTTTTTTGGCTGGGATTAATTGGCGCGTCATTTTATCGGGCATTGGTGCAGCTGCTATTGCGGTGCCGTTATTCTTCATGTTTGGTCTGAAAGAGTATCAGCGTACGCGTATAAGAACGCTTTTTGATCCTACATCGGATCCTACTGGTGCAGGATATCATATTACCCAGTCCAAAATTGCTCTTGGCAGCGGCGGGGTCTCTGGTAAAGGATATATGAACGGTACGCAGCGCCAATTAGAATATGTTCCTGAAAACAGGACAGACTTTATTTTCACAGTTATCGGCGAAGAGTTTGGCCTGTTTGGTGGGTTAATAACTATGGGGCTTTATATGATGCTGCTGGCCATGTGTATATGGATGGCCATGGAATGTAAGCATCGGTTTTCGCGTCTGATGATTTTGGGGCTTACGAGTACATTTGCACTCTATGTTTTTATCAATTTGGCCATGGTGATGGGATTGGCACCAGTTGTCGGTGTTCCATTACCGCTTATTTCTTATGGGGGAACTGTTATCCTGGCAGTAATGTTCGGCTTTGGGTTGATGCTTTCTGCACATTTATACCGCCAAAGTGAGCTCCCAAGAGGAGGACGATGATTTTCCACACAAAATCACGTGTTTAACTTGATATTAGCCTAGTTTCACCTGTAAAGCATTGCCAAACAAAACAAGATTCTAGGGGAATGACATGGCAGCTGCGGGTACGGCACAGTGGTCTTCACGATTTGCATTTATTATGGCGGCGGTTGGTTCCTCCGTTGGACTAGGTAATCTCTGGCGGTTTTCGGCTGAGGCAGGAACAAATGGCGGTGGTGCCTTCATTATTATTTACCTGTTATGTATTGCCTTTGTCGGGCTTCCGGTTTTGATGAGTGAATATATTATTGGTCGTGCGGGACAAGCAGCCAGTGCTGTTAAGTCTATGGATGATTTGAATGCCCGCAGTGGAGTTTCTAAGGGATGGAGTTCTGGAGCTTGGCTTGGGATGATAGCATCCTTCTTAATTGTCAGCTTTTATTGTGTTGTGGCGGCATGGGTGTTGGCTTACATTCCAAAGTTCTTAACGGGTGCATTTGATGGGCAAACACCAGATCAAATCGCTGGGCAGTTTGGAGATTTGGTCAGTAACCCTAAAAAAGTAATCCCTTACTTTTTAGTGTTTGGAGTTATAACCGCCTTTCTCGTTTCAAGAGGTGTTAATAAAGGAATTGAAATTGCTGCGAAGTATTTGATGCCATTATTCTTCATCCTATTAATTGGGTTGGCTGCTTATGCCATATTTACAAGCGGCAGCGGGGCGAAGCAGGCCTTTAATTTTCTGTTCAAGCCAGATTTTTCTAAAATTAATGGGCAGGTAGCAAATAGTGCGCTCGGGCAGGCTTGTTTTTCACTAGGGATTGGCAATGCCATCATGATCACATATGGATCATACTTACCTCGTACTGTCAGTATTCCAAAAGCAGCTGTCACAGTTGGTTTGACAGATACACTTGTAGCGATGATTGCCGGTTTTGCTATTTTCCCTATAGTTTTTGCAAATGGATTAGAATTTGACGCAGGCGCTGGTATTTTCTTCCAGACATTGCCAACGGCTCTTTCTGGGGCTCCTGGCGGTAATATAGTTGGCGCTGCCTTCTTCTTCCTCGCTTTCTTTGCGGCAATAACGTCGTCAATTTCTTTGCTCGAACCAAGTGTGGCTTGGGTTGCAGAGCAGTTTAAGCTAACTAAGGCAAAAGCGGCTTGGTTTACTGGTGGAGCTATTGTAGCTCTTGGGTTTGGATCCGTTTATAGCCAAGCATTCTTTGACTTTATTGATACTGGTCTTGTGGGACCAATTATTGCGCCATTATCCGCTCTTCTCGTGGTGTTATTCACGGGTTGGCGTCTAGATAAGAAGATATTGGATGAACAACTGGGGGGCGAAGGGGAAGCCCTTGGTCGTTTCCTAATGATATTTGTGAAATACGTTGCCCCGATTTTCGTAGGTTTCGTCTTACTCAGCGGCGTTTTAAGTAAGCTAGGTATCAATCTTTTAGGTGGAGCGTAGAGCTAATAAATCCTTGCAAAATTACAATTCAGTAAGGCTTTTTCATGTTCACGGATAATTCAGCATTTTTGTTTACTATGACGGTAAATGGGAAAACAAGTTAGGTTTCGAATGAATTTCCGCCTTTTAGCATTTGGGTGTAGTCTGTTGGTTCTACCAGCCTGTGCGACTGTCAATATCGCTGATATGGATACATCAAACACCAGTGCCGTTCAAAAGGTCGAAGCGAATGTCGTTGTAAAGGCATCAAACACGCTTCAGGATCGTTTCGTTCAAACGGCATGGGTTGAGGCAGCTGGCCTGGAAATGAAACAGGCGGCTATGACTTTATTGAAAGGTTACCAGTCACGGCCTGCGAGCCCTACAGTAAAATATATCCTGACAGTTGCACCAGATCAGCTACAGGCGGACATTGCAGAGGCGGCCCATTTGGCAGCGCAGACGACTAAGGCAGCGGATGTGTATTTTGCCTATGCTGATAAAGGTGCGGACTTAACTGCTGAATTGCAAAGCCTTGAGCGCGCTCTTCTGGATTGCCGTAAGGCTGAAAGCACTTTTGAAAAAGCCTTGTCAAAACATCAATTGAACATGTCGTTACTTAGTTCAATGACGTCCACCGTAAATAGCTTGCAAAGCTGGACGGATAAATATGGTAAGGCCGTACGTGAATCCCGTATGTCTGAACTGCCTAGTACAGCTGCGGTTAACTAACCCCAAAGCTCTTGCTTTGGCGGATGTAATATTTCTCCATCATAAGTCAGCGCGTTTTTCACATCCTTATTCAGGAGCAGTGGTCCATCGAGGTCGATATAATCTGCCAGCGATTCAAGATAAGCCATGGGCGCCATTGCCAGTGATGAACCAACCATACAGCCAGCCATCACTTTAAAACCCATGAGTCGGGCTTCTTTCATGAGAGAGTAAGCCTCTGTAAGGCCGCCAGTTTTGTCGAGTTTAACATTCACAGCAGTGTAACCGGCCTGTTTTAAACGGATTAAGTCTCTTCGTGTGTGAAGGCTTTCATCTGCGCAGATGGGAATAGTCGTTATATCTGAAAATAAACCCGGTCTGTCTTGGTCAGCTGGTAGAGGTTGTTCAATAAGTGCAATTTTATGAGCCATATCATTGCTGCAAAGTGTTTCGAGCGCTTCAAGACTTAGCGCTTCATTTGCATCAACAATAAGATGGGCGTCCGGGCGGGAGCGTATGACGGCGTTGACGGCTTCAATGCCTTCAGGACCGCCGATTTTCATTTTAAGGAGGTTGTACGCTTTCGCTTTTAGGGCTGCGCGCGCCATTTGTTCAGGCGTATTCATAGATAAGGTATATGCCGTAATGCGAGGGGTAGGAGGCCTAATGTCTAATAATTCCCAGATATAGGCGCCGTTTTGTTTGGCCCTAAGGTCCCATAAGGCGCAGTCCACAGCATTTCGCGCCGCGCCTGCTGGCATGATCGATTGAAGCTCTTCGGGCGATATACCTTGTTCAATTTGAGACCTGACCTCTTCAATGGCACTTATGACGGTTTGCGCGGTCTCATCATAGCGACTATAAGGCCGGCATTCGGCACGTCCGGTGTGCCCATTTTCAGTGATAGTGACTTGTACGGTGATAAACTCGGATAAAGAGCTTCTGGAGATGCGGAATTCACCTTTGGCGGGCCATTTGACGATTTCATGTTTGAGTTGTCTCAAGATCATCATTCCTTGCTTGACCGAAACTGATTTGACCTTCAACTTAACCGTCTATGTCGACCTTAGCAAAGACAGATTCTAGTGCGCGGGAAATGTTTGCGTTATCCGTAGAGGGGCATGAGCTTACCCTTAAAGCTTACGGGGCGTGGAATCTTGCGTCTGCCAAAATTTGCAATGAGACTTTGACGACCGCTTTACAGCCTCTGGACTATCAGAACGTCAATTATGATTTGTCCGGAGTTACGGAAATGGATACGGCTGGTGCTTACATTCTCGCACGGGCCATTAGGTGCGCTGATGATGTTTGTTATCCCTATACTTTATCAGGTGAAAAGTTTGGTCAGAAAGTTTTGATGCGCGAGGCGGCAGAGGCTTCTATGGGGCGCCTGCCGCACCAAACCCGCCAATGGTATGATACTTTGGTGCGTATGGGGCAGGCGACAGAAAGTTTTGCGAATGAGACTATAGATACTTTAGCGTTTTTGGGACGGTTTATTATTGTCCTCATGCGTCAGTTGATGACACCTCATAAAATCCGGTGGAAGTCAGTCGTTGCACATATCGAGGATGTGGGCTTGAACGCTGCACCAATCATTATGACGCTAAGCTTTTTTGTAGGTGCCGTCATTGCCTATATGGGTGCTAATCTGCTCGCGTCCTTCGGGGCACAAATTTATATGGTTGAGCTGATTGGTATATCCGTATTGCGCGAATTTGCAGTCATAATAACCGCCATAATGCTGGCAGGGCGATCAGATTCAGCATTTACAGCTCAAATTGGAGCCATGCGGATGCGTCAGGAAATCGATGCCATGACCGTGATTGGTATGGATACTTATGAAACTCTAATTATACCAAGGGCGCTTGCTTGTTTGGTTTCTGCACCGGTCCTAACCTTCTTAGCCATGATCTCAGGCATTTTTGGAGGCATGTTAGTGGCATGGTTCGGTATTACCGATATTTCCCCCATACTCTTTTTTGCCAGACTACAGGAAGCGATTGATGTTGACCATTTTTGGGTCGGTCTCGTAAAGGCGCCTGTTTTTGCTATAATAATTGCCGTAATTGGATGTCGCCAAGGGCTTGCTGTAACAGGAAGTGTAGACTCCCTCGGGAGCCGAACGACTCGTAGTGTTGTGCAGGCTATTTTTGCTGTTATAGCAGTCGACGCTATGTTTGCCGTTATGTTCTATAATATGGGGATATGATCATGACAGAAAACAGTTCAATCCCTCTTATGGAGGTCAGAAACCTCAAAACCCAATTTGGTGAAAATGTAATCCACGAAAACTTGAACTTTCAGCTTCATGACTGCGAAATTGTAGGTCTGGTTGGGGGTTCTGGTACTGGGAAAACGGTCTTGATGAATACATTGTTGGGATTGAAAGAGGCAGATGATGGCGCAGTCTACTATTTTGGCAAGAACCGATCATCCATGCCTGTTGCAGAACGACATACGATCGACAATCAAATTGGTGTGTTGTTTCAGGGTGGGGCGTTATTTTCATCTATGACCGTGCGCCAAAATATAATGGTTCCCTTGCGTGAACATACGGACCTTCCAGTAGAATTGATGCGTGAACTCGCAGATATGAAAATACATATGGTTGGCTTGCCAGCACATGCAGCGACTTTGTATCCGGCTGATTTATCTGGTGGCATGCGTAAAAGAGCAGGTTTAGCCCGAGCATTAGCCCTTGATCCAAAAGTTTTATTTCTGGACGAGCCTACGGCTGGGCTGGATCCCATAGGAGCGTCAGCTTTTGATCAATTGATCTTGGATTTGCGCGATGCCATGAAATTGACGGTTTTAATTATTACGCACGATCTTGATACCTTATTTACGACTTGTGATCGTGTTGCTGTTCTGGTTGATAAACATATTGCGATTGCAGATAGTTTACCTAAAGTGTTGCAATCAGATCATCCTTGGATCCAGGAGTATTTTGGCGGGCCAAGGGCAAGAGCGGCATTATCGGCCGGAGCGAGTTAGATGGAAAATAAAGCACATTATGCTTTGATAGGGACGTTTGTTCTATTGGCCACTATAGCGGTCATCAGCTTTGTCACTTGGCTGTCCGGCAATCAGTTTGACCAAGAATGGGACGAATATTCTATTCAGTTTACAGGCGCAGTCCGGGGCATTACGCGAGGGAGTGAGGTCAGCCTTAACGGTCTTAGTGTTGGTGAAGTTATTGATTTGGAATTCGCCGAAAATGATCCGAATTCTGTTATTGTCACGATTCAGGTCATCAATAACACACCGATATTTAAAGATGCTACGGCACAGTTAGAGCCCCAAGGGCTGACGGGTCTTAATTATATTCAAATTTCCCCGGGCTCTATCGCAAGAGGGGCAATTGATCCTGAAAAAGAGTTTATACCAGGACGTATGAGCCAGTTCGATAACTTTTTAGTTGGCGGTGAAAATATCATTGATGGTGCCACAATGGCGATCCGGCGGGTAAATGTTGTCATGAGTGAGGAAGCCATCAATGACTTTCATGGTATCTTGAAAAATCTCAATCAAATCACTGACAATTTGAAAGATACGGATGTTGATCCCATGTTGGTGGAGGCAATGTTCAAGTCAATTGATCAAGCCGCTAAGGATATAAGCGCAGCTGCAAAGGCATTTGAATCTGCTGCTGTTGAGATGGACGGATTGGTTGAAAAAGACGTTAAGGGACTGATTGATGATGCGCGTAAATCAGTCGGGAATGTCGAGTCCACATTGTCAGGATTTTCAGGGTTATCTGATAATGCGACCTTAATGGTTCAGGATGTTCGGGATGCGATCAATCGTCTGTCAAACTCAGGCCTAGCCGATATGGAAGAAACTACGGATGCGCTGCGAGATTTGATGATAACGTTAAGTGATATAGCGGACCAGTTGGAAAAAAGTCCTGCACAATTCATCGCTGGTGAAGAACGCGAAGTTATGGAGTTGCCCCAATGATGAAAACTCTAAAGTCTGTTCTGGCTATGTCAGCTTTAATAGGGGTGAGCGCCTGTGTCAGTGTCTTGCCTGATCCAGACCCTTCAAGTGTTATTTACCGACTTACCTCTGATACAACCCGTATCGAGCCTGCTGCTAATGCGCCGGTTATTCGTATTGATACTAATGCAGGATCAAGAGCCATTAACGGGCGTAATATTGTAGTCTCGCCTGATGCTCGCCGTTTGGCTGTTATAGGTGGCGCGGAGTGGGCAGATTCATTGCCGAGGATGATCCAGCAAAACTTCCTCGATGTTTTAGGCGCGCGAAGTGATCTAGTCGGCGTTGTTCCTATCGCTGGTACGCGTGCTAATTATCGTGTCCATTTGAACATTGATAATTTTGAGGCACGTTTCGATCAGGGCGAAGAAAACCCACCATTAATCATAGTCGCCTATACAGCGACTTGTGCTGACTCTGCGACCCGTAATCTGGTCGGGACAAAACAGGTGACACAGACAATGCGAGCCAGTTCAACGCGAGTGTCCGATATTGTGGACATGATGGATAGTTCAAACCGAAACGCGTTAAATGATGTTGCCAACTGGTTAGCGACGCTTGACTTAAACGGTTGAATGTTAATTTAAGTATTAAGAGCGGCGTCACACATTAAGAACAATCTGCCGTCATTCGTATCTAAATGTTTTTGCAAAGCGTCGGAGTCGTTTTCTAGTGGCAGTAAACTGTGATGAAAACGGACAGCAAAATTTATAGCGTGTGCCTTTAGATCATCATTTGAATTTATGAGCTGACTAAAGTGGCTGACAGGCGTTCCTAATTTTTGAGCCACAGTGAGGCTCATTTGTTTGGAACCGTGTTTAACGCGTGCTCTAACTGCATCAATGACGCAGCCGCTGTTCACGATAGCATTAGGATCTAGGCCATTACTTCCGAGCGTCTTCAAGAAAGCATCGTGTCCATCTGGCAGTTGTAGGTCAGTTGAGGTGTCAGAAGATACCTCAGTTGATCTATCGTCGATGTGCGGTGGCAAGGGTTGGGGCGCTTGCGATCCTTGTGTCAAAGCATCAATAGCTGTAGTTTCTGATTTCTCACGGCCACCGAATAGGCTTCTAAGCCACCCACCGGAAGATTCAGCAGGTGGTCTCACATTCTGTCCAGGCCTCAGAATTTTTTCGGCTATTAGCTCTTCTTCTGGTTCAAAAGCTGGCACTTCAACGGCTTCAACCTTCGGGGGCTTGGATGGTACAGGCCCTCGTTGATCAGGGATTTCCAAATTTTCTTCAAAGTCGGGGTCAACATATATGTCTATATCTTGATCAGGAGCCGGACGCAGGCCTGAAATTGTGTTTTTTGATTTTGAAGATAATGTCCCTGCATCATCTTTGATGCCCTCCTCGGTGAGGGGGCGTAGATTTAAAAAACCGCGTTTCTTGGGTTTGGTGTTTTTCAGTTTAAATACTGAATTCTCATCAAGGTCTTCAACGGGTTCTTCGATTTTGACTTCAGGTCTCAAATCATCACTTGCCGAAATGGTCTCTTCCACATGTTTATCTGAATCGTTTAAACGTTCTTGCAATCCCATCATGTCAGCTTCTATTCGGGCGATTTCTTTTCGTGTTTGTGATAAGCTGTCTTGCACGCGGCGTGCTGCTTTTTCGCTTATACTTTCTGCTCGAGAGTTTGAGTATTTGACTACTTTTTCCATATCTTCAAAG
>JAHDGM010000005.1:68956-100305 GCA_020627655.1 Hellea sp. | reverse complement strand
CTTCAGGGTCATTGCCATTAACGTGGAAAACAGGCGCTTCGACCATAAAGGCCACGTCAGAACAATATTGACCTGTGGCATATTCATCAGGCGTGGTCGTAAAACCGATTTGATTATTTACAACAACATGAATGGTTCCGCCTGTCCGATAGCCCTTAAGCTGGGACATCTGGAAACTTTCCATAACAACGCCCTGCCCGGCAAAGGCGCTATCACCATGCAAAATAACAGCCATGACCTGTTCCGGATTGGCTGACTTATAGGTGCCAGAAGCCATTTGCTGCTTAGCCCGTGTTTTACCCATAACCACCGGCGACACCACTTCAAGATGGGACGGATTAGGCGCCAGAGATAAATGCACACTATTGCCATCAAATTCGCGGTCATCTGAAACGCCTAAGTGATATTTCACATCACCAGAGCCAAAGTCTTCGCCGCCCTCAGCAACACCGCCCAGAAACTCATAAAAAATCGCCGAATATGGCTTTTGCATCACAGCAGCCATGACGTTCAGACGGCCCCTGTGCGGCATACCGAAATTGATGTCTTTGAGCCCCAATTGACCGCCGCGTTTGATAATCTGCTCAAGTGCAGGGATGAGAGCTTCCGCCCCGTCTATCCCAAAACGTTTTGTACCTGGATAGCGTTTATGCAAAAGCTGCTCAAAGGCTTCGCCCTCAATCACTTTTTTCAAAATGGAACGACGACCCTCAGGGGTAAATGATATCTCCTTGTCTGGTCCCTCGATACGTTGTTGAATCCAGCTTTTTTCTTCAGGGTTCGACACATGCATAAACTGTACGCCGAAGGTCGAGCAGTAAGTCCGCTCCATAATTTCGATAATTTGCCGAAGTGAAGCTGTTTCCAGCCCCATGACCCCATCAATGAATATAGGTCTGTCCAGATCGGCCTCCGTAAAGCCGTAACTGCTATACTCCAATTCCGGATGGCGTTTTTTGACTTTAAGTCCCAAAGGATCAAGGTCTGCAATACGGTGCCCCCGGATCCGGTAGGCCCGGATCAACATAAGCGCCCGTAATGAGTCTTTTGTAGCGCGCTGGATGTCCTCTTCGGTTGCATCGGACATTTGGCCTTTGACACTCTCGGCGACTTTAGCCTCTTCAGGCCAGTCCATTGTCAGAGCAGAAGTAATCTCGCCATTGTTATCAACAGGCCAGTCTTTGCGCTTCCACACAGGCCCCTCAGCGTATTTCTGAGCACTGCCTGGATCTTCGCCCAACCCGCGAAAATAATCCTGCCAACTGGGATCAACGCTGGATGGATTAGCCATATATTTGGCCAGCATCTGCTCCAAATAGGCGGCATTACCACCATCCAGATACATCTGATCTAAAAAGGCCTGGTTTTGCTCTGAACGGGATTTATCGGACATAGCGCTTCCTTAATCTTCCCTCTATGAACGGTCGATTACCCGTTTAAGACTTCCATCATGGTGACACCAAGCTTAGCCGGGCTGTCGGATACGCGAATACCGGCTTTTTCCATAGCAGCGATCTTGTCTTCCGCGCCGCCTTTGCCGCCGGATACAATCGCACCTGCATGGCCCATGGTCCGGCCCGGAGGCGCTGTGCGGCCCGCAATGAAACCAACCATTGGCTTGCTGATACCTTTTTTGGCCATATGGGCAATATACTCAGCAGCTTCCTCTTCAGCTGAGCCGCCGATTTCACCGATCATGATGATTTGCTTTGTATCATCATCGTTCAAGAACAGCTCCAAACAATCAATGAAGTTGGTGCCGTTAATCGGGTCTCCGCCAATGCCGATAGCTGTAGTTTGGCCCAGCCCGACCTGTGTCGTCTGGAAAACAGCTTCATATGTCAGCGTTCCTGAGCGGGATACAACGCCGCAGGAACCTTTTTTGAAAATCTTGCCGGGCATGATGCCGATTTTGCACTCATCGGGGGTCAAAACACCAGGGCAGTTCGGCCCGATCAGACGAGACTTAGACCCGACAAGCGCGCGCTTGACCGGAATCATATCACGAACCGGGATACCCTCGGTGATCGCAATAATCAGTTCCATTTCAGCATCAATAGCCTCAAGGATAGAATCAGCAGCAAAGGGCGGCGGCACATAAACAACTGATGCAGTCGCGCCAGTTGCGTGCTTAGCTTCGTGCACTGTATTAAAGTTCGGCAGCCCGATATGGGTCGTTCCGCCTTTACCCGGCGTAACACCGGCCACGCATTTTGTTCCATAAGCAATAGCTTGCTCAGTATGGAATGTGCCGGTTTTACCGGTCATACCCTGCGTAATAACTTTTGTATCTTTATTGATAAGTACTGACATTTGAGGACTACCTCTTTTCCATTAATTCTTTAATTGCCTTAAGTTCCGTTTGCATTTCTTCGAGTAATTTTGTTTGCCGTTTGTTTAGCTTGTGACCTTCATGGACTATATCCATGGCTGACCGATTGGATTTTCCTGATCTAATAGCCGTCCAAAACATAACAAAAACCAAAAGACCTAAAACCACCAAAGTGATCCAAAACAAAATCTCTAAATGCTCCTTACTCATCCATTCACAGCCGCAACAATTTTCTGCGCAGCATCATCCAAGTCATCCGCCGCAATAACATTCAGACCGGAATTATTGATGATTTCCTTGCCTTTTTCCACATTCGTGCCCTCAAGACGCACAACTAGCGGCACTTCGAGACCAACATCCTTAACTGCTTGAACCACACCGTTTGCGATAACGTCGCATTTCATAATACCGCCAAAGATATTGACCAGAATACCTTCCACATTAGGATCAGATGTGATGATTTTAAATGCTGCCGTCACTTTCTCAGTGGTCGCGCCGCCGCCCACATCCAAGAAGTTAGCGGGCTCTTTGCCGTAGAGCTTGATAATATCCATAGTTGACATGGCAAGACCTGCGCCGTTCACCATACAGCCAATATTGCCGTCTAAGGCCACATAGGACAGGTCATATTTTCCGGCCTCGATCTCTTTGGCGTCTTCTTCGGTTTCGTCGCGAAGTGCTTCTATATCGGGATGACGGAACAGAGCATTTTCATCAAAACTGATTTTGGCGTCCAGACAATGTAGACGCTGATCCTCAGTCACGATTAGAGGGTTGATTTCAAGCATGCTCATATCTTTTGCCAAGAAACCGTTATAAAGCGTCCGGCCAAGCTTGGATGCCTGTTTAGCAAGGTCGCCCGACAAGTTCAAAGCCCGGGCTAATGTGCGGCCATGATGCGGCATAAAACCAGTTGCCGGATCGACATCAAAATTGATCACTTTTTCAGGCGTGTCATGGGCAACTTCTTCGATATCCATTCCGCCTTCTGTGGAGGCAATGAAAGATACACGGGATGTTTCGCGGTTGATAATGATAGAGAGATAAAACTCTTTTTCGATATCTGATCCATCTTCGATATAAAGGCGGTTTACCTGTTTCCCATCAGCGCCAGTTTGCGCAGTGACCAGATGCGCCCCCAGCATCTGTTTTGCATTTTCAACAACCTCTTCGATAGACCAGGCCAGACGGACGCCGCCTTTTTCACCGGCGCTTTCCTCAACAAAAGTCCCTTTGCCGCGACCACCGGCATGAATTTGGGATTTTACGACCCATAAAGGACCGCCAAGCTCTTTAGCTGCAGCCTCGGCTTCGCTGGCATCAAATATGGCGATCCCCTTGGAGACAGGCGCGCCGATTTCCTTAAGGACAGCCTTGCCCTGATATTCGTGTATATTCATGAAAAACTTCCGTTTGTTATCCTAGGCTCAGGAGGCGGAGAACCGCCTCGGAATTAGAGAATGCACTCTATAAGCTCCTGCGTGCATGTCCGCAACAGTCAATCCATAAGAAATCGGCATGTTTCACGCCGTTATTGCGCTCCCTCTCAGCCTGTGTTCATCTGCGACGCAGTATTGAAGTATGAGGTGTTTTTTGATAGCGATGCCTCAAGAATGAAGGGAATCCATTTCATGAAATCTTTGCGCTTTTCGACTTTACTTGTTTCAGCCATGGCTTTGACATTGACCGCCTGCGGCGGAGGTGGCGGCGGAAGTACTGCCGTTGTACCGCCCACGACTGGTACAGGCGGGGGAACGGGTTCCTCCGGCCCAACTTATACAGCCGGCACTTACGTAGCCTCATCAACTTTTAAAAATATGTGCGAATCTCCCCGCGCTGGCACAGACGACGTAGCAGGGTCACTGCTGGAAGAAAAACACTGGCTGCGCTCCTGGAGTAATGAAACCTATCTTTGGTATAGCGAACTTCCCGATATCGATCCGGCGAGCTCGCAATATCCGACGGCAGTTGACTATTTTGACGTATTGAAAACAAGCGCGACGACTGCATCTGGCGCTCCGAAAGATCGCTTTCACTTTTCGCGTAATACCGCAGAATATCAACAGCAAATCAATAGCGGAGCATCGGCTGGCTATGGCGTTCGCTGGAGAATTATTCAATCTGCGCCGCCCCGCGACATTCGCGTTGCTTATGTAGAAGCTGGCTCACCCGCTGAAACGGCAGGGCTGGCTCGCGGTGATAAAGTCATAACCATTGATGGCCAAGATGCCGTCAATGGCAACACGCAAGCTGTTGTAGACGCCCTTAACGGCGGTCTCTTCCCCAATGATGAGAATGAACAACATAACTTCACCGTAGAAAAAGTCGGCGCGACTGACACAACAGACATAACCATGACGTCAGGCGTTGTGACTTCCCTCGCCGTCCATACAACAGGTGTCGAAACGCTCGGTAATGGCGATAAGGTTGGATATTTGCTGTTTAATACTTTTGGCACATTTCCAGCCGAAGACCAGCTTTATGACGCTATGACCAATCTCTCAAATGAAGGCGTCAAAGATTTGGTTTTAGACCTGCGTTATAATGGCGGTGGATACCTCTATATCTCTTCACAACTGGGTTATATGATTGCCGGACCAGACGCGACACGCAATCAAACATATGAGCAGTTGGTTTATAATGACAAAATAGCTCCAGAAAATCCGACACCGTTTTACACAACGACTTATGACGACGATTTCAACCCTGAAAACCCGCTCCCGAGTCTGGATTTAGATACGGTTTATATCCTCTCTACAGGCAGCACCTGCTCAGCAAGTGAATCTCTCTTGAACGGCTTAAGAGGTATTGACGTTAATGTTGTCCTGATTGGCACAACCACATGCGGAAAACCTTATGGTTTCCGAGGCACAGATAATTGTGGCACAACCTACTTTACCATTCAATTCCGAGGCGAAAATGCCAAAGGCTTTGGCGATTATGCTGATGGTTTCTCCCCTTCTGAAGGCGGCGTAACAACGGGTGAGGCCGTTGATGGCTGCATTCTCTCTGACGACTTCACCAAAGAATTAGGTGATCCGTCAGAAGCGCTATACAACGCAGCCTTGACCCACATTCAAACAGGTGCCTGTCCAACAACTGCCGCAGTCAAACCAGACAGCTGGGTTAGTTACAGCAAGCCCGCCACACTTGCCGAAGGCTCACTTCTGGCCGATCCGCGGATTAAAAATCGTATGCTTCTGGAAAACAGCCGCATCTTCACCGGACCGGGTCAAAAGTAAGTGCGCCTCATCGCTACTTGCGGAATTGGGCTTATCTTGAGTGGTTGCATGACAACTGATTTTTCCAAGTCAGTCCCTGCAACCCTCAAAGGTGATCAGGACGTTCGGCCTGAGCTGAAACGCGTGATTTCTGAAGCTCTCGGAGGCCGCAAGGTCTCGCTATCTCCAGATGTCCTTACTCAGGAAAGCCGTCTCGTAATCGAACGAGCTCCGGAGCCTCTGGATCCATATGGTAATCCTATAAGCGGACGCCTTAGGATGGAAAAGCCCAATATATTTGTATTGAAAAAAGCGGGAAATTCCTGCGCCTTATATCATGAACAAAGCGGTGAATATTACCCGCTATCAGGCGTGAAATGCGCTGAGTAAATCATGGTGCGCTCTTTACGGAGCACCCACTAATACATGCCACATCAAACGTCCGGGTAAAAATGACAACAGCCCCGGAATTAGAAGCGCGCCAAAGAACAAACCTTTGGCCGCACGCATGTGAGCCTTCATGTTTTTCTTGCGGATATAGTAGAATATTTCGGCAATAGCAAAAAATGTTAGCGGCACAAACAAATGTACCCAGCTGAATCTATCCCCATTCAGCCCTTTAATAAACAACGCGCTAAACGCCACAACTGCCATAAGCGATACGAAAATACGTCCTAGCATTTTATGACTTCGAGTCCCCTTTTTTCGTGTCCACATCACAATACCCAAACCAAGGGCCGCAAACGCTGTAATCGTGTGAATTATTACAACTGGTCGCGCTGAGAAAAACAAATCCAAATCCATAACAGTCTCCTTTAAGGCAATAAAAGTTGGATTTATTCCACCAATAAAAGCGCATTTTCGTGAATAGCCAAACTTGATGCGCGAATGGATGCAGATTACAGTTCACGAAGCGTCAAAGGAGAACCATTTGCCGGAGAAAATACAAAAATTGGCGTTTTCCGGTATCGGCATTAGCCTGATAGCCGGCATAGTTCTGACAATTACAGGTCCTTATAATACGATTAACTTGCCTCTACATTGGCGATTTATCTATTGGACCGGCCTTTGTTTTGCAGGCTGCCTGGGAGCAATGGCGGCTGAACCTATTCTCAGTAAAGCTGGAATAAAGGCCCCAAGAATTAGCATCGTTGTTTTGCAATCCATCTTGGCATCAATTGTTGTCACAACGTTTTTAATTGCATTTGAAATGTTTCAAACGCGACCAATAAGAATTGGCAACATAGCCAAGGTATTTTTCTATGTATGGGTGATAGGCATCACGATTACAGGAATAGCACATCTCACAGAGGCTTCCTCAAACAACAAAAATATGACTGAAAGGTCCGAAAGACCCTCCATATTTGAGCGTTTAAAGCCCCAGCTGCGAAGTGGAACCATTTATGCGCTTAGCGCAGAGGATCATTATGTAAGGGTGATTACATCCAATGGCGAAGATTTAATTTTGATGCGTTTATCAGATGCGATTAAAGAGCTAGGTGCTCTTAAAGGCCTGCAAGTTCATAGATCATGGTGGGTCGCAGAGGGCGGCGTAAAGTTTGCAAGTAAGGCCAATAATAAAATTAGCTTGGAACTTCATAGCGGACAAATCGCGCCAGTTAGCCGATCGAACACTAAATCAGTTAAGGAAGCTGGCTGGATCTAAGCTTTTTCCTGTCCATAGGCCCAGCAGTTCACATCGCCAAATGGCGGTAAATGCGGCACATGATAAAGCCGTGTTGATCCAAGGGCCTCTGCCGTTTTTATGCTCGAAATATTCGCTTCATCAATCGTATGAATCACACGGCTCCAACCCAACTCTTCGAAGGCATAGGTAATACAGGCCGCCGCAGATTCCTTGGCATAGCCTTTACGCCAGTGGTCGCGATGAATCGTCCAGCCAACTTCCGGCTCAGGCCATCCGGCAGGGTTCCAGTGCCCAACACGGCCAACCCATGACCCGCTAGACTTTTCGATAACCGAATAAAAACTGTAACCATGAATTTGCTGGTGCCCAATCACTGTGGCCATATGGCGCCAGGCGGCACCCTCGCACATAGGCGAACCACCAATAAATGTCATGGTCTCCGCATCCGCGAAACAATCCGCCCACGCCGGAAAATCAGCTTCAGGATCAACATCACGTAGAATTAACCGCTCAGTTTCCATTCGAATGGTCATAAAAATCCTAGTCAACTATCCGCAAAAACGGTTTTTTATATTCTGGAATGAAAGGCTCGTCTTTCCTTTCATTATCCTCGGCAGAAATGTCACTGTCTAGTTGCCTGACTCTGGGTTGATAGGCTTTCTTTCCAAAACCGCCCTTAGCCTTAAATCCGTTCCGAGACTTAGGTTTTCCATGGCGTGAAACCGCATCATTCGAATCTTTTTCTGTCTTTGCTTTTTTCTTTAAGGCGGCAACAACCTTTTTTTGCGCAAAAGATAAAGCATCTGCGGGGCGGCCTTTTTCCGGATCCTGGAAAGCAGATCCAAATTTATCAAGCCGTTCAGTCACAGATTCGGTAAATTCTTCTTCCCAATCGGTCAGTTTACCAGCTTCAGATAGTTTCTTTGACAGGCGGTCAATTTTCCGCTGGGCATTACGAGCGGAGCGAGCTTTTGCTTTAGCCCATTTTTGCCGCTGCTGCTCAAGCGCAGCATCTCTTGCCGCCTGCTCTTCCTGCCAGATTTTTTTGTTATAATCGCTCATATTCAGAGCGAACATAACACGAACAAAACTATTCGTCTACTGCTCCCATATAAAGCTCTAGCAGGGCTTCCTGTTCAGCGCGTTCATGAGCTTCAACTTTGCGTAAAGCCACGACTTTTCGCAGGGTTTTCGTGTCAAATCCAAATGATTTAGCCTCCGCATATACCTCCCGTATATCTGCCGCCAATTCAGCCTTTTCTGCCTCAAGGCGCTCAATACGCGCGATCGTTTGCTTAAGTTTTTCGCGGGTCGCCTGACCCAGGGATTCTGCATTATCCATTTTGCCAACCTATTGTGAATTTTCTGCACCATAATTTTAAGCCAGGGCTCAAACAAGAAACCCGAAACATTTGCATGAGGATTGTTGTGGATGGAAATATACCGTATCAGAAGGTATGAGAAAAACACTCAAAGCCTTTACATATTTACTCTTATTAGCCCTTCTTCTTGGAGGCGTTTATTTCTTTGGTGTCAAAGTCCCGTCAGTTGACAATAAAATGAACCCTGTCACACCGCATGATCCTTATAAAGTTTCCCCTGCGACCCAAAAATTTCATGACACTCTTATGATTGCTGACCTTCACGGAGACGCTTTGTTATGGCGGCGCAATCCAGAGCACAGACAAGCACGGGGGCATATGGATATCCCCCGTCTCAGAGAAGGCGGCGTTGACATTCAGATATTCAGCGCTGTTACGAAATCGCCGAAAGGACTGAACTTCGACCATAATGACGCTAAGGCTCCAGATGACATTACGGCTTTGGCCATAGCACAGCTTTGGCCGCTTCGTAGCTGGAACTCCATCTATGAACGGGCGGCTTTTCAAGCCCAGCGCCTGCAAAAATTAGAGGCCAACCCAAAGAACAATTTAAAAATTATACGTCGTCAGGCAGACTTGGTTTTATCCCCTGCCCCCAATTCAAATACATTGTTAGCCTTGCTGGCAACTGAAGGATCTCACCCTCTGGAAGGCCAGATTGAAAATATTGAGCGCTTGTATAACGAAGGCTACCGAATGATGGGACTGCAGCACTTTTTTGACAACGCACTGGGCGGCTCTTTGCATGGTAAAAAGAAAGGAGGCCTAACCGATTTTGGGCGCCAAGCCGTTACTAAAATGCATGAGATGGATATCATAATTGATGTGGCGCACTCATCGGAGAAAACCGTACGGGATGTACTGGCTTTATCCAAAGACCCCGTCATTATATCCCATGGAGGTTTACGCAGTCATTGTCCCAAAACCGGCAACCGGAACATGCCTGATGATATATTACAAGAAATAGCGCGCCGCGGCGGCTTGTTGGGAATTGGTTATTTTAGCGGCACAATTTGTGACATCAGCCCCGATGGCATTGCGGACACAATCATTGCCGCAGTAAACCTTATGGGGCCTGATGCTGTGGCATTAGGCTCAGACTTTGACGGAACGGTAACAACAGCACTGGATACGTCAGAGCTTGCCGCCATAACGCAAGCTTTACGGAACCGAGGCGTCAAAGATGCCACAATACGAAAAGTTATGGGGGAAAATGTAAGGCGTTTTCTAGCCGAAAACCTACCCCGTTAAACCTCAGAGTACATCACCGGCAATTTGAGTATCCAGAGCCGCGACCCTGTCTTTGATGATCGGCAAAGCCGGATAAATCTCATGCGCCTTTTTATAGACTTCCAAAGCTTCATCCGTTCGGTTGAGCCGTTCCAGTAAATTTCCAAGTGTCCAAAGCGCGTAAAAATGACGGGGTTCCATATTCAGCGCCTGCGTTACATCACTAAGAGCCCGGTTATAATCTTCCTGCTCATAAGCCAGGCGGGCAGACCGGGCATAACCTTCAGCATAGTCTGGCAATAAAGTTGTCACCTGATCATACATACGGCGCGCAAGCTCTCGATCGCCGGATTTTTCAGCAGATGTACCTCGGCGTAAAACCAGATCTACGCTGGGCGAACCTGAGGTCAGCCATTGAGCCCATATTTCCTCGGCAATCAAATTGGCATCTGACACATCTTCTTCTTTTTTAAGACGAATGAACAAATCATTGAGGCGAGCCGCCTTTTCCGCCTTGGGCGGCAATGATGCATATTCTTTTTCGCGGGCCTTTTTAAGAACTTCTTCAGCCTTATCCAGCTGTTCAGTGATAACATCAGGAATTTCGATATCCGGCAAATTATCCAGAAGCTGTGCCTGCGCAGGCAAGGCCAGGCACCATGTAAAAAAGGCTGTTCCTAAGAGATATTTCATATCACCAGACACACTGACGCCCCTGACCATATTTGGCAAGAGGCGGCATGCAGTTATAAAATGCCTATGAAAGGCATGTATCCGTATTAGCCTTGACGGGCCTTAAAACGGGGATCAGTTTTGTTGATCACATAAAGACGACCTTTACGGCGAACAATTTGACAGTCGCGGTGACGGTTTTTCAGTGATTTCAAAGAGCTGCGGACTTTCATGGCCCTCTCGCTTTCATTCTGCTAAATTAGAAGTGCGCCTTCTATGGGCATGGTTTTTAAAAGTCAACGGCAAAAACTGCATGAAAAAGCCTATCCAAGTTAAGGCAAGATTCAGCTTTATGGCCTCATATTAGGGCCTTATTAACCCTATATCGGACGAAGAACATGACAGAACGCGCATTTTTCAGCCTTTCCGCTGCCATCCTGCTGTGCATTACGGCCTGCGCAACACCAGATGCCAATTCTGAAACTAGCGAATCGCAGGCGGTGATCGCAAGCGCGCCTGTCGCAACATCCACCCCTGCTCCGGTTAGTCCCGCACCAATATCGACTACAGGGTCAACATCCGTCACAGCGGCGGCCGATACAAACCTATCGCAAACTGAACGATTTGACCTCTGGAAGCAGGATTTCATCAATCGCGCCATCGCCAAAGGCTATAATGCCAATATGGTTCAAGCGCTGATTACGCCGGCAACCATCAATGACAAGGCTCTTGACCGTGACCGCAGTCAACCGGAATTCACTAAGCCTATCTGGTCTTATGTAGACGGCGCCGCGTCGGCTGATCGGCTTAATAAAGGCCGCAACAAGCTTGCCGAAACACGCGCCACATTTGATCGTGTCGAAAACCGATATAAAGTCAGCCGAAACTATCTGACAGCCATTTGGGGCCTGGAAAGTTCTTACGGCCGCATTTTAGGCTCCCACAACATTGTCGACTCTCTCGCAACTTTCGCCTTTGAGGGCCGCCGCCAAAAATTTGGCGAGCAGCAACTCTTTGCCGTGCTTGATCTTTTACAACGGGGTGATCTGCGACAGGATCAACTGGTCGGTTCATGGGCCGGCGCTATGGGCATGACCCAGTTTATTCCAACCACTATGCGCGACTATGCGGTCGACTTTGACAATAACGCCAATATTGATCTGCGCGGCTCTGCCGATGACGCCCTTGGCTCTGCCGCTCACTATCTGTCACGGCATGGTTGGAAATGGGCAGAGCCCGCCATGACTGAGGTCGCCCTACCTGATGGATTTGATTATGGCCTGTCCGACGGAACGCGGAAAACTGTCAATGACTGGACTGTGCTGGGTGTCCGTCCCATAAGCGGTCAGAGATGGTCAACCGAAGCGGGGTTTTTAGACGCTAAACTTCTTGTCCCGGCCGGCCATAAGGGGCCAAAATTTCTGACCTTTAAAAACTTTGATGTCATCAAAAAATACAACAACTCCACAAGTTATGCTATGGGTATCACTATGCTGGCTGAAACTTTTCAGGGTAAGCGCGTGATCAGTACGCCATGGCCTCGCAGTGACAAACAGATATCATTCACGCAGAAGAAACAAATGCAGCAGCGCCTGACCGATCTTGGTTATGACACTAAAGGCGTTGATGGCCAAATAGGTCCGAATTCAAGACGTGCGATCCGCGCCTGGCAAAAAGCTAATGGCTTGATTGCTGATGGATATGTGGATCTATCAATATGGCAGAAGATAATGGGGTAAATTAGTCATAGTGCAGTCATTGCGACTCGACGAAGCCTTAAAGCAGCGCTACAAGTCCGCTTCATAATTCTGGAGACTCATATGCGCCGCAAATTGATTATCGCATCCCTCGCTTCATCCTTGTTTCTGGTTTCCTGCGGCGTCAGAGGCGATTTGAAAACGCCCGATCCCATTTGGGGGAAAAAGAAAACTGAGCAGCCAAGCACCGATAAACCTTCTGATGCGCCCACGCCCGAAGAGCCTACTTCTGATAATCCAACATAAACTGTGCGCCATTTCGATTTCAAAAACGGCGAAATATATGCCGAAGGTGTATCCCTGCGCCGCATTGCTGAAGACGTCGGTACGCCCGTCTATGTGTATTCTACGGCCACATTAGAGCGCCATTACAATGTTTTTACGGCAGCATTTTCCGATGTACCTGCACTGGTGGCTTATTCAGTTAAAGCCAATTCCAATATTGCGGTTCTGGCAACTTTAGCCAAACTAGGCTGCGGCGCAGATGTTGTGTCTGGCGGTGAACTTGTGCGGGCGCTTACGGCAGGTATTCCAGCATCAAAGATCGTATTTTCCGGTGTGGGTAAAACCCGAAGCGAAATGGAACTGGCTTTAAAATCGGATATCCGGGTATTTAATGTAGAAAGCCTGCCTGAATTAGCGGCCTTAAATGAAATCGCATTATCTTTAGGCAAGCGAGCATCTATCGCCTTTCGGGTAAACCCGGATATCAGCGCCGGCGGACATGACAAAATTTCAACAGGTAAAGCTGAGAATAAATTCGGCATTGCCTGGGATCAAGCCGAAGAGGCCTATGCCATTGCCGCGGCAATGGAAGGCATAAATGTGGTCGGTGTTGATGTGCACATTGGAAGTCAGATCGATGATCTAACGCCTTTCAAGGCCGCCATTCATAAAGTCGGAGCCCTGATCGAGCGCCTGCGCGCCGCTGGACATAATATACAAAGCTTTGACATTGGCGGCGGGCTTGGCATTCCTTACGGCGATAACCGAAAAGCCCCGCCCCTACCTTCTGATTACGGAACAATGGTCAAAGACATGACCCGCCATATGGATGTGGAAATGATTTTCGAACCGGGCCGGATGATTGCTGGAAATGCAGGAATTTTACTCTCAGAAGTCATTTACGCCAAACAAGGCTCTGATCGGAATTTTCTTATTATTGATGCGGCCATGAATGATCTTATTCGTCCAGCCCTTTATGACGCCTATCATGACATGGAACCTGTCAAAGCGCCGGGAGCAAAATATGATGAAATCATATATGACGTAGTAGGGCCCATTTGCGAAACAGGCGATACATTCACGAAGCAGCGGGCTTTACCGCCCATGGAGGCCGGTGACCTGCTCGTCATCCATTCGGCCGGCGCTTACGGCGCGGCGCAGTCCAGTCAATACAATACGCGTCCCTTAATCCCTGAAGTGTTAGTAAATGGCTATAACTACCAAGTGATCCGTGAACGCCCCTCGATCGAAGACATATTAAAAACCGAACGGCTGCCGGACTGGTTATAATGATTTCTATGCAAATTTTAATGCATTCATGACACAAAGCACTCTATAACGAATTGATGTCTTCAGAACACGACATATTGATCAAGAAAACCGCTCGGCTGACACGCCGGGCTCAGATCTATTTATTCTGGGAACAATACAGCCCAGTCTTCGCCAAGGCTGCGGCTATGTTGGCACTATTTTTGATCGGCAGTTTTTCCGGCTTATGGCAATGGCTTGGTGATCCCTTTCGTCTGGTCTTACTACTCGCGGCAATTGTCTATCTTATTCTGGCATTCAGAAAAGCGGCCGGGCAAAAATCACCGTCCCGATCCGCAGCCATGCGCCGCGTCGAACAAGATTCCAATAGTTTACACAGGCCGCTGGATACACTTCAGGATCGCCCGGCGATCACAGATGCAGGATGGGATCGTCATTATGCCAAAGCTGAAAAAGCGGCCGAACAGCTAAAGCCGCCAAAACTTCGTCCTGTTTTGGCCGGGATGGATAAATATTATCTTCGCTTTGCTATTCCCGCCATACTGGCTCTTTCTCTATTTATGGGCGCGAGTGATAATTTTGAACGCCTGCGGCATAGCTTAACACCCGGATGGTTATCCGGCTCCTATGGCGATGACATTACATTTGAAGCCTGGGTTGACCCACCCGCCTATACAGGGCGCCCGCCCATTTATTTTAAAAACACAACCCATGTCGAAGTTCCGGCTGGTTCCGAACTTGTAGCACGCGTCATAGGCACCAAAGATCCAACACGCCTAAAGTTACGCGGCGAAGGGCTCGCCCGTCACCTGCCACTAACCCGTATCGGACCAGATAGCTATGAAGCGCGAACGATTTTAAAAGAGAGCAAAACCGCCAGCTGGCGAATTGGTGAAACCCGTAAAAGCTGGCGTATAACGGCGCTGGACGACCACCCGCCCACCGTTAGTTTTGTCCAAAAGCCTGAAGCTGATAAACGCGACCGCCTGACATTTAGTTATGCCCTGAGTGATGATTACGGCGTTGAAAAACTCACGCTTCTTTTGACGCTGTTACAGGATGATCCAGAGGCCGGTGAACTCACTCGCAAAGTTAATGTTCCTCTGGGTGGACGCATCCGAAAAACGGAAGATAAGAGCTCTGCCCTTGACCTTACAAAACATGAATGGGCCGGTCAAAAAGTCCTGGCTGTTCTTTTAGCTGAGGACGGGCTTGGGCAAACAGCACGTACAGGCGCGGTTTATTTCACCGTTCCAGATAAAATTTTCATAGAACCACTCGCCAAAGCTGTCATTGAACATCGCCGCCTTGTCATGACCGGACAAGATGAAGCGAACAAAACCTATGCCCCGCTTCCTAAACTTACCCGTCAACAATGGCGTAATCGGCCCTGGTTCGACACTTATGAACCTGAATTCAGACTCGAACGCGCCCCGAAATCAATCGCTCGCGCCGTGGTCTTGATTGACGCCGTAACCGATCGCCCTGAAGACTTATTTCACGACCCTGCAGTTTTCATGGGCCTACGAAATGTTGCTTCACGCCTGCGATATGCACAGGAAGCAGATGCCTTAACCGGTATTCCAGACGAGCTGTGGAATATAGCCATCCGGGCTGAATTCGGCACACTTGGCACGGCACTCGAAGAAATGCGCGAGGCCGAAGCCGCCTTGCGTGACGGTATGGCCAGACGCGCCCCTCAGCGAGAAATCGATACTCTGTTTGAACGCTATAACGAAGCCGTTGATCGCTATCGCGAGGAGTTATTACGCAAAGCCATTGAAGAAGGTAATATGGCCCAAGGCGGCGGAGGTGAAGGCGGATCAAGCGTGGACATGGATCAAATCCAAGCCTTGCTGGATGCCATTGAGGAAGCAAATCGTCTTGGCGACACTGAAGGTGCCCGCCGCGCACTGGCGCAGCTTGCTGACCTATTAGAAAACATGCAAATCCAACTTGCACAGGGCGGTGGTGGCAGTGGTCAAAGCATGCCGGGCGAAATGAGCGAAGAGATGAAAGAGGCTCTCGAAGACTTGGCTGACCTGCTCGGTGAGCAACGTGAACTTAAAGACGACACCCAACAAGCAGAGCGCGCTCAAAATGAAGAGCAGAACGGAAATGAGGCTGGGCAGCAACCCGGCGCCGGTGATCAACAAGGTCCGCAGACCGGGGATGGCCAAGAAGAAGGACAAGGCCAGTCAGGTCGCCAACCTCTCAGCCCCGAGCAGCTTGCCGAAGCTCAGGGACGATTACAGGAATTGCTGGATAAAGCCGAAGGTGTTTTACCTGAACCCGGCGATGAGGAAGGCTCGGCAGCTGGCGGCAGCAGCGAAGAAGACGGGGAAGACGGCGCTGGTGGTATTAATACGGAAGAAGCCATTGATGATGCGCGCCGGGCAATGGAATTGGCTCAACAAGCACTTGAACGCGGTGAGTTAGGACAAGCGCAGGACGAACAGGCGGACGCCATAGCAGCACTTCGCGAAGCTGGTCGCGGCCTGGCAGAACAAGCCCGCAGGGAACTGGAAGGCAGCAGCCCGGAAGAAGCCATGAACGGCGAAGGTGATCCACTTGGCCGTGAAGACGGCGGCACTATGCCTAACGATCAAAGCGAAGCTGATATTGACTCGCGCGATAATGCTACCCGGTCCCGTGAATTACAGGATGAAATTCGGCGCCGGGCGGCTGAACAAGAGCGTAAAAAGGATGAGCGTGAATATCTGGAACGCTTGCTGAAACGTTTCTAAACCCAGATCATACAGACGTAATAAATGGCAGACCTCGATATCGCCCTTTATCATCCAGACCATATCCAACCAAAAACTCATCTGGCGCTTGCCAGCCAATAAATTCAGGCAGTTGACCAGCGGCTTGACTATAAGGCTTTTGGGCAAAAACGCAGGCCGTTACGGATTTTGCACCCAAATTTAAAATGTGACGCCGGGCATGATCCAGAGTTAATCCTGTTTCATAGACGTCATCTAAAATCAGTACTGGGTGACCCGCGACTGGCCGGCTGATGTCTTTAAGGCAAACCACCCGGCCGCTACTCGTTTGTTCGTCCCCGTAACTTGTTAGAGATAGGCTTTCAAACACAGGATTATAGCCTAAAGCATAAAGGGCGCGCAGAAAATCCGACGCAAATACCATAGCGCCATCCATTAAACCAACAACAATGAATTCTTCCGTGAACTGGACTGCGATACGTTCGGCTAAATTGTTGACAACTTCTGCGATATCTTCAGCGGATAGAAGAACGCCCTGTATCATGGCTAACCATCATCCTCAGGAGTTTCTGAGGTTCCTGTCTCACCCGTTGACTCATCTCCACTGTCGATTTCAACAACGGGCAACTCTTCACCTTCATCCAGAAAACGATATTTAAGCGTGGCCGCTTCTACTGGTGGATTAGGATATTCAGAAACATATTCCATACGCTCACCTGCAGGAATTTTTGCTTGCGGCGGCTCAACGGCCCAGCGCGCTAAGACATCACCTTCCAATGTTACCAGAGACAACTCAATCATTGGCACAGCTCGTGCTTCTGGCGCGTGATTACGGATATGCCCATTTACAACCAAAGTCGGTTGGTTGTTAACAATGATGTTCCGGGTTTTTGGATTTTCAAAATCCAGACCTTTTTCTTTTACGGTAATACCAAATGCCCGATATATGGACGCTGCCGCCGGAGCTTTTTCAACGATTGGCTGGCGGAAAAAAAAGGCTATCAATGCTGCAGCGGTTAATAGGCCCAGAGTAATCAGCCAAATCATAGAAATACCAAGAAGCCGGCGGTTTCGGCGGCGTTGATCAGTTTGATCACGGATGGTAACATGAGCGCCCAGCTCTGGCGTCTTTCGGCCAAAGCTGACCCCCTCATCCTGAGATTGGTCTTCACGGGTTAAATCTTCGCTTCCGGGCACTTCACGTATAACTGGCGCCAACATTTCCGCCTGCTGTTCATTCAACTCCATAATATCAGGCTCTGCAGACACAAACCAAGTTGCACTACAGGATGAACATCTTACAGTACGGCCGTTTGGACCAATTGCTTCAGGATTTGTTGAATATCTCGTAGCACAGTCTGGACAGGTGAGTATCATGGACTTCCCGATTCGTTTTTTGATGTTAGAACAAAGCCTATATGAATTCTTCAATTGGACAAGGCAATCAAGCCGCCTCGATTATCCGCCTAGATCGGGTCAGCTTACGTTATAATCGGTCTCCCGAGGTATTTTCCGATGTCAGCCTGTCATTAGCGCCCCAATCATTCACCTTTCTAACAGGGCCATCCGGCGCGGGAAAATCTACTTTGCTAAAACTAATATACCTTGCTCTGGCACCTACCCGGGGGTTGGTTGAGATATTTGGCCATGACAGCCAAGCCATTAGCCGCGCATCGCGCCAAGATTTAAAAAGCCGGATTGGAGTTGTATCTCAAGACTTTGCGCTTATTCCCCATCTTACAGTATTTGAGAATGCTACCCTGCCCCTAAGAGCTGTTGGACGTAAACAGACATCCTACGAAACTGATGCCAAAGAACTCCTAAGCTGGGTCGGCCTTGGAGAGCGCCTTGACGCCTTGCCCCCAACGCTCTCAGGCGGTGAAGCCCAACGGGTCGCCATAGCCAGAGCCGTCATGAACCAACCTGATATTCTGATTGCAGACGAACCCACTGGCAATGTAGATCCAGAGATGGGACAGAAGTTACTGCGTTTGTTTACAGAAATGAATAGAACCGGAACCACTGTGTTAATTGCGACCCATGACGCAGGACTGCTCAAAGGCATTGATGCAGATCTCTTGCAAATAAAGTCTGGAGCCGTAAGACAAGGTAGTGCGCTATGAATACGCCTAAGCCCACACCTATATTGCCCCCCGGTCAGCCCGAAGAACGGCCGCTATTTGTCATTATGACTATTATGGCATTTCTGGCGGCACTTACTCTAATGGCGACGTTACTGGGAATGCGGCAAAGTCAGAGCTGGCAAAATGATCTGAAGTCAGCTGCAACCTTACAAATCTTCACAAAATCCGGCGACACTAACGAATCAGAGCTAAACAAAGCCATCCAATTATTAGAAGCCACATCAGGTATCACGTCTATCGATGTTGTATCCGATCAGGAAAGCCGCGCTTTAATCCGGCCCTGGATTGGAAATCTTGACCTTCCGACTGATATTGACATGCCTTCACTAATTCGCCTGAATATTGATCGCGGAAAATTTGACGCCTCTGCGCTTGCGGGAACATTACAGGCTGAAGGACTAATCACTGAGCTGGACGATCATGCACAATGGTCACAAAACCTGTCCCATACATGGGGCCGGGTACGTCTGGCTCTGTTGTCTCTTCTGACTTTGATGATCGTCTCTACGATTGCCATTGCCAGCTTTGCAACGCAATCAGTACTGCGCAGCCGCAAAAACATTATTAATGTGCTGGGACAAGTCGGCGCTTCGGATCATTATATCGCGCGCCTGTTTGTTAATCGCTTCATGAGTTTGGGCTTTAAAGCCGCCATCACCGGAGTTGTTCTAGCTATAATTTTTGCCGTTATCTTTCTACTTTGGCAAAATGCTGGAACGGATAATACGGGACTCAAGCTTAGCCTTAAAGTCAGCGATATTATCTGGCTCTTATTGCTGGCAATCATACTTGGCGGCATCAGTGCCTTAACGGCTGGCCGGAACACACTCTCGACTATTAGAAAACTTCCCAGATCATGAGAGTGGGTAAATCGAAAAAGAAAAGAGGCTGGGGCCGGTTCCTTGTTTACTTAGTACTAATTAGCCTTGCTTTTTTAGGAGGCGGTTTTTTTTCTTTTGCGCGCCTGATTTCTAATATGCAGCCCCCTAGCCCAATACCAATAGCTGATGGGATTGTGGTTTGGACCGGTAAAGGCGGTGACAGATTAGCGGCAGCTGGCCAATTATTGGAAAACGGGCACGGCGAACGGCTTTTAGTCTCCGGTGTTAATCAGGCATTATCAGAACAAGAAGCTTATGACCTGTTAGTCATCCCAGACATTAAAACAGACTGCTGTGTGGATTTAGATTACAAAGCTCTGGATACTATTGGAAACGCAAGGGAAACCCATAACTGGATTACGACCTTGGGATATGAACATATTATCCTCGTCACATCAGCCTATCATATGCCCCGTGCCCAAATAGAAATCGCAGCCCTTTCTGGCCGCGTTCGTATAACGCCCTATCCTGTGGCTTATGACCCTGCCGGGCCGTGGTGGAAAGACGGCGTTCAATTCAGACGGCTGCTTCAGGAATATGGAAAACTTCTGCTGACCTATTTACGCCAGTCAGGAAATAAAAAACAGCGTGAAGCCCCTATGCTTCCGGCCATGCCAGCCGCGGAAACTCTTGATCCGGAATAATCAGATTAACTACCACGCGGTATAGGCGTGCCAAATCTATGGGCGTAATATTTCCCGATATCCCGCGCATTATTGATAAAACGCTGGCCGCGATATCTCATAATACCGCAATCTTCAAATTCAGGACTGTCAGCCTGTAAAACCAAGGTCGGCGCGTTCTGGTTTTTATCGCCCAGCATGTCACTCATAGCCTCTCTCGGTTTTGCAATATTTACATAGATAATATCAAGGCTCTCTTTGATGGCTGGGAACCAGGATAGCAGCCCCCACATTTCCGCGCATTCGGGACAATATTCCCGGCGCTCATTATCGTAAAATCCAGGAGGCAGCATAAAAAGTATATCGCGTTTCATGGCAACATCTTACCTGCCTTGACCCAAGTATGCCAGAGGCTATGCTGTGTGAATGTTAGAGTTTTTCACAAGCCCCATGTTTCTTGGTTTTGTGCTCGGGATGTTTGCTGTTATGCTCTTACGGGGCCTGTTCGGCAACCCTTCCGAAGAGCGTATGGAAAAAGCTAAAGAGTATATGGAGCGCCTTAGCCCAGATATGCTCGAAACAGTTAAAACCAATCTTCGAGACAACAATAAAATCGAAGCCCTTCGCATCATTCGCGCAGAAACGAATATCGGCCTGAAAGAAGCTCAAGACGTTGTAAAGTTTCTCAAAAAATCGCTTTGAGTTAATCGCAAATCCGGCGAGTTGTTAGCTGCCCCTGCGTGCTTGATTCTCCTCGCGTGCCATTATCCCTGCTAAAGGCTGGCACATAGCGGCAGGGCTTGTTTACGCCGTGAAGCCGATCCCACAACGGACCATCTATGGAAATTCCGGGGACTATCATAAATGCGTTTCCTCCGGCATAATTCATACCCAGTTCTTCCATAATTTCCGTGTGGGTCATGCCATGAAATTTCGCAGGCATACCTGTCCATGGACGATCTGGCGTCCATACCAATTCTGTTTCGGTTAGTTTATATTCTGCAAAGACTTCAGCACGCAATTCGTTACAGTCTTCGGACAATGCCCTAAGACATTCAATATCCTGATTTGAAAACCCAAGGCCCTGTAAGCGGTTATGTGCCAATGGAGGTTTTAGGGCCCATTTCGAAGGTATATGGGTGGTTTGATTAGGAGTTTGGAGCTCATCATGACCTGCAATTTGCGCGTTCTGTAAAATGACAACAGTATTCGTTTCCGGCATTGATTGCGGCGTTGGCGCGTTCTCGTAGTCTTTGGTTTCATCTTGTGTATTGTTTTCAGGCTCAACCACAGTCGCGTTTTGGATGGATTTTACATTTGGTGTTGAGATCTCTTCCACACTCAGTTGGGGTATTTCCTCCTGCGAACGTCCCTCAATCATAACCACAGAAATAGCTTGTATATGGGTATCATCAAAAGTTTTGACGGGCGGGTTCAACAACCATGGCAGAAATAGCACATGTAATATAACAGCCCCAATAATAGCGCGCTTGGGAAACCGCGAAGATGTGTCAGCCGAAATATATGAAACTCGCACGCTGCATATGACAGTGCTGCAAGACCGGTTTCAACTTAAACTCAAGTAATAGCTCTGTAAGGTTAGCTATCCAACAAATAAGGCCGCAACATTTCTATCATCACCTTTGGTGCGCGTTTCGGGCGGCCAGCCGGCGTAATAGAAGCCGCTTCGGAATGAGCTGTTACCAGTAATTCATCTCCGCGATATGCCGCCTGTGACACCCAAAGCCTGGCCCCCTTAAAAGTGTCATAAGTCGTAATAATTGTCAGGTGATCATCAATACGAGCAGGCTTTTTATAATCGAGATTTATCTTGCGAATGACAAATGCCATGGGATCGTCTCCGTCCCATAGCTCGGCATGTTTAAGACCCACAAGACGAAAGAAGGATGATCGCGCGCGCTCAAAGAAGCGTAGATAATTCGCGTAGTAAACCACACCAGTGAAATCCGTATCTTCATAGAAAACACGAATGGGATAATGGTGTTCACGTCCGTGAAATGCGCCTATACTGGGCTGTTCTGATAGCGGAGTAATACTCATCCGGCTTCGCCCTTATCAAACAAAGTTGGCGCGGCCGGTTGTACAGGCGCCGGCAGACCCAAATGGGCATAGGCGCGGGCTGTGGCAACGCGGCCTCTGGGCGTGCGCTGTAAAAAACCTTGCTGAATCAGATAAGGCTCGATCACATCTTCCAAAGCATCGCGGGCTTCGGATAGGGCCGCCGCGAGTGTGTCTGCCCCGACAGGCCCGCCTCCAAACATATCGCATAAAGCATGCAAATACCGCATATCCTGTTTATCAAGTCCAATATCATCAACGCCCAGACGGATCAGCGCCTGATCAGCAACAACACGATCAACTTTGTTCGCGCCGGCATCTTCTGACAAATCTCGAACCCGCCGTAAAAGACGTCCCGCAATACGCGGCGTCCCCCGTGACCGTCTGGCTATTTCTCGCGCGCCATCTGCGGTCATATCCATGTCCAACTTACTGGCATTTCGCAGCACAATTTTCGTGAGCTCTTCCGGCTCATAAAATTCCAGCCTGACGGGTATCCCAAACCTGTCACGGAGCGGTGTTGCCAAAAGCCCGGCCCGCGTGGTTGCGCCAATTAATGTAAAAGGCGCAAGATCAATCTTGATGGATCTGGCCGCAGGCCCTTCACCTATTATCAAATCCAGTTCAAAATCTTCCATGGCCGGATAAAGCACTTCTTCGACAACCGGATTAAGGCGGTGAATTTCATCGATGAACAAAACGTCTCGCGGCTCAAGATTTGTCAATAAAGCGGCAAGGTCACCCGCCTTTGAAATGACAGGGCCGGACGTGGCTCTAAAATTAACCCCCAATTCGCGCGCTACGATTTGGGACAGCGTAGTTTTGCCAAGGCCCGGCGGGCCGGACAGAAGCAAATGATCTAAAGGCTCGCCGCGCCGCGCCGCTGCTTCAACATAGACTTTCAGATTCTTTATAGCTGATGATTGACCTACAAAATCATCAAAAGATAAAGGCCGCAAAGCCCGGTCACGGCCATCACCGATCTGACTGTCAGAAGATATGAGGCGCTCTTCACTCATTATATCAGTTTAGTTTCCTAACTCTTTTAAGGCCACCCGAATAAGATCGTCGACCGGCGGATCGTCACTGAAAGTGTTATAGGCCGAGGCCACTGCCCGCAAGGCATCCGATTGACCAATGCCCAGATTGACCAAAGCTGAAACCGCATCATTACGCAGCTGCATATCTGAAAGCCCCTCTCGGCTGGCCGCGCCCGACATGGGAGCCGCACTTGGCGCTGTAAAGACGCCGCCAATACCGCGCCCTGCCGGAGGCGGCTTGCCGGATAGTTCCGTTGCAATACGCGCCGCAAGCTTTGGGCCTACCCCGCTTGCCCTCGCAAAAGCCGTTTTGTCTTCAAGACTTGCAGCTGATAAAATTTCACCCGGACTTAGTATGTCAAGAATAGCAAGCGCCGCTTTGGGGCCGACACCCTGAACGGATTGCAAGCGCATAAACCAGGCTCTCTCTTCTTCGGTCGAAAACCCAAACAACGTAATCGCCTGCTCACGGACATGGGTTTCCACATGCAGGCAGATCGTTTCGCCAATACCCATGGCGCCCAATGTTCGCGACCCGCATGATAAAATATAACCGACGCCGTTCACATCCAGAATCGCTTCTCCGCTACCGACCATCAGACAGGTCCCTGTCAGCATGCCTATCATGCACTTCTCCGATATAGTACGCCGCTGGCATTCACGCGATGACCGTGACAAACAGCTATGGCAAGGGCATCGGCGGCATCTCCGGCTTTTACGCCGCAGCCCGGCATAAGGACATTCATCATATGCGCGACTTGAACCTTGTCAGCTGCGCCCGTCCCAACCACTGATTTTTTGACAGAGCGCGGGGAATATTCGCCAATACCGAGACCTGCCAGAGAGGGCGCCAGCAAACAGGCTGCGCGCGCCTGCCCCAATTTCAGCGCGCTTGCCGCATTGTTCTTCATAAATGCTTCTTCAACGGCCGCTTCATGCGGATCATGAGCGCGGACCACATCCGTAATGGTTTCGAAAAGTTCCCGAAGCCGTAAATGGAGTTCGGCTTTGGTATTGGGCTTGATCACGCCATGTGCGATATGGCGAAGCTTCGTGCCCTCCATATCTATAATGCCCCAGCCACAAGCAACCAAGGAAGGGTCCAGGCCCAATATTCGAATCCCATTTTTCACAAAAAGAACATTACAGGAACACCAGACTACTGCAAGCTAAAATGGGTTAATGCGTATTAACTATAAGAGCCGCCAAACCCATGGCCTAAGTATTGTATATTATAAATGCGATAATTCGCGATCTAGGTTTAAACGAGCAGACTTCTCTAGTTTCTCAAAGAAATAATGCGACGTATAAATTCGGGACTTATCAAGAAAACTTTGGAGTAACGCTTTACGTTTCTTTTTATAGATAAATTTTGGCACTAAGCGATATTCTTTTCGAATATGTAAGGAATAGGTGTCATAAACTTCTGGCCTCGCTCCCAAAATAGACAAATCTATATCGACTAATGTAGCAACATCCCCAACCAATCCGGAAGTATTATGGCAGGTCGCCATGATTAATGCCTCCACATGAAGAATTTGTTCTCTATCAGCTGCATTGACCTCTAAAAACTGCATTGCCCAATCAGCACTCTCTCGTTCATTTTTGGATGAAAAAGGTTTGTATACTGCGTCATGAAACCAAAACGCCAAGGCCATTGATTTCCAATCATCAACAAAAGACTTCACAGCTTCCAAATGTTTGAGACATGCTGAGATATGTTCAGTCGTATGGTAGTAACGAGATGGTGACTGGTGCGCCTCAAGCAATGACTGAGCTGTATCCCAGTTCTCAGAGAACCCGTAAGCCTTCATAATAGCAAGCCAGTTTTCCATATCCATTTCATAATTTACACCTTAGGAGCATCATCCTTACGCAGTCCAATCGCTTGAGCTAAGTTTTTCAAACTGAGCAGCAAATACAACCAAGCTTTACGCCAACGATTGCCGAGTAAAAATATATGAATGTGCCACCCCTTTTCACACCGAGCAGAATAGCCACTATAGACAAGCGTGTAGGCCTCTGGATCGGAAGTTAATTCCATAGCTAGCTGCTTAGCTTGCTGCGTACCATATGCAATCAATTCACCAAGCTCTGTAGCGGAGGGTTCACCGCAACTGCTCGAAAAACTCAACAAATAATAGTTCGGAATAACATCATCGCGGAGCCGGTGTAGTTCACAGTGTCTGCCAGAGCGTAGTTTATATTCCTTCAAAAGCATATTCATCCTTTTGAGTTATAATTACATATAATCGAGCTATCAGAACCCACATTTACGCAAGGCTCCTATTCGCGCCTTGTAAAATCTGCGAAACAGTCCAATCCCGCCTTATTTGTAACAATCCAGCACAATTGCGCCTTAATCACCGAAAAAAGCCTCAAAATCTCCTTAAACCCAACCTGCTTTGGTCCTTTTCCGCTGGCAAAAGACAAATATGGCAAGAGCCAATAATTAATGGAGATAGATATGAGAAAGTTTTTAGCAGCATCCCTTCTGGCCATCGCCGCAGTGAGCGCCAACGCCCAGGCACTAGAATACACAAACCCTTTGGATAGCGGGTTAAACGACGCTCTTTTATTTGAAGCTGCTGTCACGCAAGTTCATACAAAATCTCCACTCATTAACACCAGCGCGACTATTGGCATAGCACGGCTTGATGGCGGCCGCCTGATCCCGACACCGCACAGCGAAGAAGTTGACTGGACTTTCCTGGATCGCCGCATGGATACAAAAATCCAGCAGCTCGGCGCTTCAAACTATATCAACTACATCCCTGAAATCGCATTTCAGGGTCAGGACACAGATAACAAGATTGACGAAATTCGTCTTACCGCCGCCAATGAAGGTATGGACTATGTGATTATCTACGGTGTGGGGCCGGACGCCAGCTGGGCCAGCTTTGGTAAAAAGGCCCTGTCAGAGACAGGTCTAACTGTTCACAAGGACTGCAAATCCTGGGAACAGGCCAAAGCCAAGGCCCTGCTGGTGGACAGCTATACCGGCGAAGTTTTAGGCGCAGTAACCGCCGATGATATTACTTATAATATTGGGCAGCTGGCTGACCGGGTCGGCGAGATGATCACGGAACTATCTGCGCCCCAGCTTACTGAAGCCTAACAAAGAACCCCTATGGGCCGTTCTCTCCCGGCCCGCTCTTGCTGCGGTGATCCCTTCTCGGGACACCGCAGTTTTTTATGAGTCTTCGGCCAGTGCGGCCATAGCAGCATCTGACATTTCAAGATTGTGATAGACATTTTGAACATCATCACAGTCTTCTAGCGCATCGATAAGCCGAACCACTTGCGCGGCTTTATCCGGCACATCAATTTCATTTTGCGGTTTCCAGATCAGATTGATCGATTTGGCTTCGCCGAAAACTTTTTCCAGCTCAGCGGAAACAGCCCCAAGATCATCACGCGCTGTAAAGACCGTATGAACAGGCTCATATTCATTATACTCGTCTTCATTGGGAGGATCGGTTTCAACATCATCAGCGCCAGCTTCGATCGCCGCTTCCATCATTGTATCTTCGTCTGCTTTCTCAAGCGGATATTCAATTTTACCAACCTGATCGAACATGAACGCCACAGAGCCGGTTTCACCGAGATTGCCGCCGTTTTTAGAAAAGGCTGTGCGCACTTCCATAGCGGCGCGATTTTTATTATCAGTCGAACATTCAACGATAAGGCCGATACCTGAAGGACCAAAGCCTTCATATCGGATTTCTTCATAATCAGCACCGTCACCGCCAGCACCTTTATTAACAGCCCGCTGAATATTATCCTTGGGCATGGACTGCCCTTTGGCATTATTTATCGCCAGACGCAGACGCGGATTCATATCCGGGTCAGGACCGCCGACTTTAGCCGCAATAGCAATGTCCTTGGACAGTTTTGAGAATAATTTCGAGCGCGCCTTATCCTGACGTCCTTTGCGGTGCTGGATATTGGCCCATTTGGAGTGACCTGCCATGAGGAATCCCTGTGTTACTTAATTTGGCGTGTATTTAGGCAATGTAGCCCTTCGCGGCAAGCCCTTACGCAGTAGATGATAATACGCCGCCCATTCTGATCGGACGCACATCAATCGCCAAGCCATCTGCCCCGGTTTCCACATACACACCGCACATAGTGCCTTCACCGCTGGCGGGTGTGAAACGGCTTTGGCGCATACGCTTGGTAAAACGGTGCAGCGGCTCAACCTTATCCATGCCGATGACGCTGTCGTAGTCTCCGCACATACCTGCATCCGTTTGATAACCGGTTCCGCCGGGCAATATTCTTGTGTCCGCCGTCGGCACATGTTGGTGCGTGCCTACAACCAATGAGGCGCGGCCATCACAAAAAACGCCCATAGCCATTTTCTCGGACGTGGCCTCGGCGTGAATGTCGACCATGATAAAGTCAGCAACCTGTCCCAAAGGAGCTGTGCTGATTTCCTTTTCAACGGCCTGAAAGGGATCATCAAGGGAATCCATGAACACACGACCGAGTACATTGATGACCATAATCCGGTAAGCTCCGATTTCGTAAAGCCCAACCCCTCGTCCCGGAACTGTCCCCGGCGGGTAATTCACCGGCCGCAAAATTCTTTCATCATTTTCAATAGCGCTAATGCCTTGCGGATTATCAAAGCTATGATTGCCCAGCGTGATGATATCCACACCGGCATCATAAAGTTCCTCACAGGTTGCAGGCGTAATTCCGAAGCCCCCCGCCATGTTTTCCGCGTTGCAAATGACAGCGTCCAAACCCATATCTTTACGCAAGCGCGGCAAATGATTTTTAATGGCTGTCCGGCCCGTCCGGCCTACCACATCTCCTAAAAATAAGACTTTCATGGAAACTTTCTAAAATATTGTTCTGTCAGCATGCCTGACAAAGGGGCGTCATAAGGCCCGATAGGTAAGTGATCAGCTTTTTGCGCAGCATAGGCGACACCGCAAGCAAAAACGGACTTTTTCTCACGTAAGCGCGCAAGGGTGCGATCATAAAACCCGCCGCCATAACCCAAACGATCTCCCGTTTCGGTAAAAGCCAATAGCGGCACCAAAACCAGATCGGGAAACATCTCATCCTTATGTGAATACGGCTCGCGTGTATTATGGGGGCCTTTTTTAAGATCCTCACCATATTGCCACGCTCTGAAGGTGAGCGGATTACCGGGCCGCGGCGTGCATGGTAACGCTAATTTGTGGCCCATAGCCTCAAGCGCCTGCATTAGCGGGCGGGGATCAATTTCGCTTTGAATAGGCCAAAAGCCTCCAATTACAGCGCCTTTAAACTGACCCGCCGGAAAGCGGGCTATCAACTCAATACTTGCCGCCTTATCATGAGCTGCGGCGCGTACAGCTTTCGCCTGCAGACGCGCTCGCGATTTTTCCATATCCAGATTAAGCGTCATTTCCAGTCTCCACTGCAGGCCTGCCAAAGGGTCAACATAGATAAGGCCGCTGTATCCGCACGCAAAATGCGGGGACCCAGCGTTACAGCCGTTACAAATGATTTGGCCCGTAAAATTTCTCTTTCTTCAGCTGTAAAGCCCCCTTCGGGGCCAATTAAAAGAGCCGCCGGACCTGATAGGTTTTGCAATACATTCATAGCCGGCTCCGCATCACCGGCTTCGTCCGCAAAAATCAGCGCTCGACCTTCCGGCCAGTTGTCCAGCATTTTGGACAGATCTCTTGTTTCGCAGAGCATGGGTAAGTCAAGCCGCTCGGTCTGTTCGGATGCCTCAATAATTTGGGCCTGCATTTTATCAAGCCTGATTTTCGGGAATTGAGTTCGGGCCGTAATAAGGGGCTGTAATGTACCCACGCCCAGCTCAGTCGCTTTTTCCAAAATAAATGCATTTCGATGTTTTCGTACAGGCGCAAAACACAGCCAGATATCCGGGCAAGGTTTCGGCGCGCGCAGCTGCTCAGTGATTTCTATGCGCGCGGCCTTACGGTTTATGTCCGCAACCAAAGCCCTCCACTCGCCATCCTTGCTATTGAAAACACGCAGAGCATCGCCTGACGACAGACGAAGAACATTGCCAAGATAATGCGCCTGTTCTTTGGATAGGGCGATCACCGCATCTTCGGCGAGATCATGGTCCAAATAGAGCCGGGCGAGTGTGTAGTTTTCACGCATGAGTTTTCACTTATATGAGAGCTGTGAATTTGCGAAGACAAAAATCCTGCCATCCCGGGCTTGACCCGGAACCCCGGCTATTCAACAAAGGCTCTCCATGACCCAAACTATTAAAGATGCCGAGAAGAACCACTGGGTTTACCGCATGCCGGAAAGCTGGCAACCATATTTACAGCTTGCCCGTTATGATCGGCCTATAGGTTATTGGCTATTAGCCTTGCCAGGCTGGATCGCCCTTGCCTTTGCATCACTCTCATTCCCTCTTAATAAATGGACAGACCTTAAATGGGCGGCCCTGATCCTGATCGGCGCTATCGCCATGCGCGGGGCAGGCTGTACCTATAACGATATTGTCGACCGTGATCTGGACGCACGGGTCGAGCGCACAGCTCTGCGCCCTATTCCGGCAGGTACAATCAGCCTTAAACAAGCCTGGATCTGGCTCGGCGTGCAGTGTTTTATTGGCTTGATGGTTCTATTGTGTCTGCCCCGCCTGGCCCAGATTATATCCTTATGCGCTATTCCATTGGTGGCTGCTTATCCGTTTATGAAACGTATCACATGGTGGCCGCAGGTCTGGCTCGGCCTCACTTTTAACTGGGCGGCACTTGTTGCTTATGCGGCGAAAATGAGAGAGCTTAATAGCGATATTGGTCTACTTTACGCTGGCCTGATTTTTTGGACCATTGGTTATGACACTATTTACGCCTGTCAGGATATTGAAGATGATGCTTTTGTCGGCATAAAATCCACGGCTAGGCGGTTCGGCAAACATGTAAAGTTAGGCGTAGGAGCAAGTTACGGCATCTTCGCCATAATAATAATTTACTTAACGTTCAACGCCTCCGAAATATATATAACTCCCAGTGAATGGTATATAATGCCTGCATGGGTCTTACCTCTTTTTCTTCTCCCTTTCCTTATTCATCTCTTTTGGCAAACAGTACAACTAGATGCAAAGAACAATGAGAGTAGCTTAAAACTATTTAAGTCTAATTGGTTAGCTGCGATATTTTTAATCGGCGGCATTATTTGTTTACAACTGAAAACTAGATCGGCTTACATTCCAGAGTTTACACCGCCAAAGATTGAAACCCTCACACCAATGTGAACCAATCGTCACTGGCAAAACGACCACCTATCACCCATATTAAGGCCATACCCACTTAAACTGGAGGGATATGATGATTAGAAGACGAGAATTTACTTTAGGCATTGGCGCGGCCAGCCTTATGGCCTGCACAAAATCTTATGCCACGAAACCGACACATGCTGCGAATATGGAGGCTCCTATGACTGATACAGCTAATAATATAGATTGGGCGAACCTCACAGAAAGCCAATGGAAAGAGCGCCTGACGGATATGGAGTTCTATGTCCTACGTAAGGAAGGAACTGAGCGCGCCGGTTCAAGTCCGCTTGACCATGAAAAACGTGAAGGAACATTTGTTTGCGCGGGATGTGCCCTGCCTTTGTTTAAATCCGATATGAAGTATAATTCCGGGACCGGATGGCCCAGCTTTTTTACGGTTATTGATGGCGCCGTTGGTACAAAAGAAGATCGAAAACTCTTTATGAAACGCACAGAATATCATTGCGCCCGCTGCGGCGGACATCAAGGCCATGTGTTTACCGATGGACCTCAACCAACAGGGCTTCGTTATTGCAATAATGGTGTGGCTTTGGATTTCATTCCGGATCAAACCTAGGCTCCAAATCGACCTTGCTTTGATGGTTTTTTTGTAAGAGCGCGAATTTTGGTCGAAACAGGGTTAAATAAAATTTAATTGTGATGTAAATTTAATAAAATTTCTGGACTTGTCAGCGGCATGAATCTTGCTACATTTAGGACATCATTAGCCGTTCCATAGTGGAGCCGCGATTATCGAAAGGAGGTGTGTTTTGACTATCTATTTTGAGGGGACCGCCCAAAGCTGTTAGATCAGCACTTTCGTAAAAATCGAATTGGGTATCTAAATTATCTT
>JAHDGM010000005.1:0-68946 GCA_020627655.1 Hellea sp. | reverse complement strand
CGGACCCAAACTTCAAAACGAGGCCGCTTGATACTGTCGAGCGGCCTTTGTTATGCCTGAAACACTCTGAAAATTGCCCCGCAAGCAAAAATCATACCAGAAACGAGTCTTTAAAGATTTGCTGATACAAGGCCCGATTAATAACGATAATCAGGATTAGGTTAGGGGCATTATGGCTATTGCGCCAAAATTACAGCAGCGCCAGACGCAGTCTTTGGTGATGACGCCGCAATTGCAGCAGGCGATCAAGCTTTTGCAATTATCCAATATAGAATTGGCAGCCTTTGTAGAAGAGCAGCTTGAAAGCAATCCCCTGCTTGAGCGCGGCACAGGTGATGAAAACCGGCGCGAAGAAGCCGCCGCAGCCAGAGTAGCGCTCGAAGAATTCAAAGAAGTTAATATGGATGCCCCGAACGCGGCCGCGGAAAGCCTCGATGCGCCGGACCATGTAATCCATGAACAAAGCAGCTCAGCTGACATTGCCGCAGATGTTGGCGGGGCCGTCGACTGGTCTAAAGCGGGCTCGGGGGGAAGCTTTACGTCCAGCAGTGACTTTAACCCCATGGATAATGTAGAGGCGGAAATCACGCTGCGCGCACATCTGACCGAACAGCTCGGCATTGATATTAAAGATGACAAAGAGCGTCTGATCGGGACCTATCTAATCGATCATGTAGATGAAAACGGTTATTTGCGCATGACAATCGAGGAAGCGGCTGAACGCCTCAATGTTTCAACAGCTCGGGTGCAAAGCGTCCTGACGCAGCTCCAGACCTTTGAACCAACGGGCGTTTTTTCGCGAGACCTCAAAGAATGCCTGTCCCTGCAGTTAAGGGACAAAAACGAGCTGGATAAGCCTATGCAGGTGCTGCTCGATAATCTCCAGCTTCTAGCCAAGCATGACCTCGGCAAGCTCATGAAACTTTGTGATATTTCCAAAGATGCTCTTGTTGAGAAAATCACAATCTTAAAATCTTTGGCCCCTAAACCTGGCCTTGCCTTTGGCGGCGAGGTTGCAGCAGCTATTGAACCGGATGTTGCAATCCGCGAAACGCCTCAAGGCGGTTGGGCCGTAGAACTGAACAGCGACACCTTGCCCCGCGTGTTGATCAATAATCGGTATTTTGCGGAAATTTGCGGCCCTAATGCAGATGAAGCCACCAAAACCTTCATGACGGAATGTCAACAAAACGCCAGCTGGTTAGTGAAGTCTTTAGATCAACGCGCGCGAACAATCCTGAAAGTCGCCACAGAGATTGTCCGTCAGCAAGATGGGTTTTTCGCTTATGGCATCGATAATATGCGGCCGCTCAACCTGAAGACCGTTGCCGAAGCCATCGACATGCATGAAAGCACAGTGAGCCGGGTTACGTCTAATAAGTATATGAATACGCCGCGCGGCCTGTTTGAATTTAAATATTTTTTCACGTCTGGCATTTCCTCTCTGGATGGCGGCGACGATATCAGCGCAGAAGCGGTCAGACATAAGATCAAAATCCTTATTGATGAAGAAACTGACGGCAAGGTCAAATCAGATGATAAGATCGTCAAAATGCTGCGCTCACAAGGCATTGATGTGGCTCGCAGAACGGTCGCAAAATACCGAGAGTCTCTTGGCATCCCTTCCTCTGTCGAGCGAAGAAGAATTTTGAAGCATAAATCTGCTTAAGTCTATTTACGCCAGATCAAATTTGTACACATTATCAACCCTAACGTCAGTTTAGGCACAATAGAGGCTAGGCTTCCAGCCGCAAAACGTATACACTGACGTTATAACGACAACAAAAGGAGTCTCTATGCATATCCAAATCGCTTCTAAAGGCATCGACGTTTCACCCGCCCTACAGGACCGAATAAAAGATCGATTAGAAGAGATGATGGATAAATATATACATAGAGATGGCGATGCTCAGGTTAATATCAGCCGCGAAGGCACAGGATTTCGAACCCTTTGTTCTGTACACCTTCCGTCCGGGGCTTCACTTGAAGCCCAAGGTAGTGCCCATGACGGCTACGCCGCTACAGATGAAGCACTTGAGCATATTGAAAAGCGTCTAAGACGCTACTCCCGCCGCCTGAAAGATCACAATGCCGCTGCCAAGAAGGAAGCATTTTCCATGTTCATTCTGGAAAACCCTGTTGGTGATGAAGAAGACGACAACAGTGCAGGCAATAGCGAACCCATGGTTATTGCCGAAAAACCCGGCAGCCTGAAAACCATGACCCCGGGCATGGCAGCTTTAGAGCTGGGATTAGCCGATACAGGCGTTGTAATTTTCAATAATGCCAAACATGGCCGCTTAAATGTGGTTTTTAAAAGATCAGACGGCAACATAGGGTGGATTGACCCCAAGACCGACTAGGTGTAAGGGCCAGCCGAATTTTGAATATATTGTTCAGAAAGCGACTCTATGAGTATTGCAAATTTGCTGTCGCGTGACTGTGTAGCCATTGACTTAAAGGTTACCAGCAAGAAGCAGCTTATACAGGAAATGGCCCAGCTTATACTGGCCAGCGAGACCCTAAAAGACAGCGATTTGGAACTACGCCAGATTGTTAGCGCTGCTATGGAGCGTGAACGCCTGGGGTCAACGGGCGTGGGATCTGGCGTTGCTCTGCCTCATGCACGACTGGACGGCCTTGATAAAGTTCACATTGCCATTGCCCGTTTGGAAACAGCCGTCGAATTTGAAGCTATTGATGATCGCCCGGTTGATCTCGTAGTTCTGATTCTGGCACCCAGCGACGCTGGCGGTGAACATTTACGGGCTCTGGCTCAAGTCTCCAGACGTCTTCGCAAAGATGAGCTTCGGGCTCGTTTGCGTAGCGCGCCTAACGCCGAAAGCGTCTATATTGCCTTCACGGATGATACGCGCGCTAACGCCGCCTAGGCATGACTCGCAAATGAGGTATAACCTCATGCAGCTATATTGCACCTAACCGGAAGTTTTGTCATAAGACTGGACTATCCATCCAAGTTGAAAATATGACCGACACTCAGCCCTCCCCGAATGCCCCTAAGGTGAAGACACCCAAGCGATACTTCAACAGAGAACTGTCGTGGCTGTTTTTTAACACCCGTGTTTTGGATGAGGCGGGAAATTCAAATGTGCCTTTACTGGAGCGGTTACGCTTTCTATCGATTTCCGCAAGTAATTTAGACGAGTTCTACATGGTGCGCGTAGCGGGCCTGCGAACTCAGGAACTGGCTGGAATTACGGAACCCAGTTTTGATGGGTACACACCCACGCGGCAACTTGAGAAAATCGGCAAACGTGTAGGTAAGATTATTAAAGCTCAGGAAAAATGCTGGAACAGCTTGCGTAAGAAAATGTCGAAAGAAGGCATTCAAGTCAAAAGCCTGGACGATTTATCGCCCGAAGAGACCACGACTCTCAAAGCCGCCTATCAAGATCAAGTTTTACCATTGCTGTCACCGCTGGCGGTTGATCCGGCGCATCCATTTCCGTTCATTGCCAATCTTGGCTTTGGCATGGTGTTATCGCTTAAAAGAGACAACGCCGCTGATCCGCTTTACGCGATCATACCTATCCCTCAACACGCGCCGCGCTTTTTACACTTGTCCTATGACAAGAAGAAAAAAATCGATGTCTATGTACCGGTCGAAGAAGCCCTGCGCTTGATGGCTCCTGATTTATTCCCTGACTTTAAAATCAGGGATACAGGATTGTTCCGAATAACCCGTGATAGCGATATCGCTGTCGATGAAGAAGCCGAAGATCTGGTACAGCACTTTGAGTTTCTTTTGAAGAAACGCCGAAGAGGTCGCGTCATTCGTCTTGAAATGAACACGACCATATCTGAAGACCTGCGGGAATTTTTGATTGAAGGCTTTGAGTGCTGGCACGAAGATATCCAAGACGGCAGTCCATTCCTAGGCATGGCTTCCCTCTCGGACCTTATCACCAATTATCGACCACATCTTTTGTTTAAGCCTTTTCAGGCTCGCTTCCCTGAACGCATTCGTGATTATGACGGAGACTGTTTCGCCGCCATAGCCGCCAAGGACATTTTGGTCCATCACCCCTATGAAGAATTTAATGTCGTCGTCCAGTTTCTGGAACAAGCGGCCCTTGATCCTAATGTCGTCGCGATCAAGCAAACGCTTTACCGGACTTCTGATGACAGCCCTATTGTCAAAGCCCTGATCGAAGCTGCCGAGCGAGGTAAAACCGTGACGGCTCTTGTTGAGCTTAAAGCGCGTTTTGACGAAGAGTCCAATATGCGCTGGGCCCGCGATCTTGAACGTTCAGGGGCTCATGTTGTTTACGGCTTTGTCGATTATAAAACTCACGCCAAAGTATCCCTTGTAGTGCGCCGCGAAGGAAAAACATTACGCACTTACGCGCATTTAGGGACTGGGAACTATCATGCGCAAAACGCAAAAATTTATACGGATCTAGCTTTGTTTACCGTTGATCCAGCTATGGGACGTGATGTCGGTAAATTATTTAATTATGTGACCTCATACTCAAAACCCAAAGACCTGGAAAAACTGATCATCGCGCCTATGGGACTTCGCAATACGCTGGAACAGCTCATAGATAATGAGATTAAAAACGTCAAAGATGGCAAACCAGGCGCGATATGGGCTAAAATGAATGCCCTGGTCGACACAAAAATTATCGACAAATTATATGAAGCCTCACAAGCAGGCGTACAGATTAATTTGATTGTCCGCGGAATTTGCTGCTTGCGTCCCGGTGTGCCTGGTTTATCGGAAAATATTCGTGTCAGAAGCATTGTCGGACGCTTTTTAGAACACTCACGTATCGCCTGTTTCGGAAATGGGGACACGCTGCCTAATAAAGACGCTAAAGTCTTTATGTCATCGGCAGACTGGATGCCGCGAAATTTAAATCGCCGTGTTGAAACAATGGTTCCTATAGAAGCCACCACTGTTCGTCGTCAGGTTATGCGTCAAATCATGGTGGCAAACTTAAACGATGAGACAAATTGCTGGGAATTACAGCCCGACGGAAAATATATCCGTAAGACTTTGGAAGCTGGCAAGAAAGGCTTTTCCGCCCATAAATATTTTATGGAAAACCCATCATTGTCAGGTCGAGGCAAGGCTCTGAAATATAATGCCCCCGAAGAACTTCCATTGCCGTCTCGCCAATCTAAAAAACCCGCAACGCCCAAAGATAGCAAGAATGCAGCAGCCTGATAATTCGCTTCACAACCGTATCGGGGTTTTGGATATTGGCTCCAACTCGGTTCGTTTTGTAATTTACGAATTATTCGGCGCGGCCTTCACACCTGTATATAACGAAAAGGTCCTAGCCGGGCTGGGGCGAAGCCTCAGCACCACTGGATGCCTTAATCCCCGTGGTAAAATTGAAGCCATGGCCGCCCTCACGCGGTTTAAAACTCTCGCTGAGGCTCAAAAGCTCGACCACATTTTGATCGGAGCCACTGCGGCTCTACGGGTAGCCAGCGATGCCGATCAATTCATCCAAGAAGTCAAAGACACCACAGGGCTAGACATTACGCCCGTATCTGGACAGCAAGAAGCCTATTTGACAGCGCAGGGCCTTATAGCGGCAGAGCCTCGCGCCAATGGCATAGCGGCTGACCTTGGCGGCGCCAGCCTTGAACTTATCAAAATAAACAATGGCGAAGTCGGCAAGGGTATTTCCTATCCCATTGGTCCGTTTCAGGTCGCCGGTATGGATCTGGGATTAAAAGGGGACTTCGACACAGAGTCCATGCGCGCAAAAATACTGGTTGAACTCGATTCTAAACCATTCCCAAAGACTACGTCAGAACCGCTTTACCTCATTGGGGGAGCGTGGCGTAATCTGGCTGGCGTCCATCAAAAACGGCATCTTTATCCCATGAAAACACTGCAGGCCTATGAGCTCATGCCCGGCGCAGCTCAGGACCTGGCCCGCTGGGCCTACGGTCCAGGACGTCATGATCTTTTGCATTGGCCGCAAATCAATCAAAGACGCGCTGAAACTTTACCTTATGGCGGATTATTGCTGGATATTCTTTTGGATCGGCTCTCCCCTAGCAAAATTGTCATTTCATCATCAGGCCTCAGAGAAGGTCTTGTCTATGATTACATGCCCAAAAGCTTTCAGAAGCGGGATGCTTTGCTGGACGGATGCCGCGATCTTGCCACGGGTAATTTACAGGGCCTTGGCTTTGCCGAGCCTCTTATGGAATTTTTAAAACCTCTGGAAAATATTTTACCTCATGTTTTCGATACCGAAAACGAAACCCGTCTTCGACAAGCCGCCTGTCAACTTGTCGGCATCGGCAAAGGGTTGCATCCTGACTACCGCGCCGATCTGGTTTTCGAAGATGTACTCTATGCACCTCTAGCCGGATTAAATCACAAAGAACGTGCTTATCTCGCTCTAATTCTTTTTCATTCTTATACGGGTCGGAGCAAAACGACCAATCCGAACGCTATCAACCTGCTCCTGACATCCCGCGAGCGGCAAGCTGCGCTTATTTATGGAACGGCTATTCGCTTAGCGATCGTTGCCTCTGGACGGTCTGCACTGGTTCTGGATAAAATACATATCCTACCGGAAAATGGCGTTTTGCGTATTCGCGCAGATAAGGACTGGGAATCGGTTTTAACAGAACGTGTTACCCATAGACTGCGTAAGCTCGGCCAATTAATCAGTCATAAAATTCAGATCGATTAATCTGACTCCTCAAGAGCCTCTTCTTCCTCGCGCCGAAGTTTTTCCATCAGCGTCTCCTCTGGCATCAAACTTTGCTCTTTCCAGTTTTCTGACAAGGTAGACCCAGTCGTAATTGTCGACGCTTTGGCAATTGAGCTTCCCCATTTTGCTTTTGGTTTTTTGACGCTGCTGGCGGCTTGAAACTTAGTTTCAGGCTTTTCTTTGGGCGATAGAATTTTGGGTTTATCTACCGCTTTAGACGCTTTCCAGATTATTCCATTTTGACGATCTGCTAAAAACAATCCGCGTGCATCCCAGGCTATATCCGAGAACTCGCCCCAAACCGTTCGTCCATGGTTGGTCACTAATCCGTCAATGACAACCTGCATTTTGTTTTGCGGCTGCCCGAATGATACGGGAACTGCAACCAGGTTTTGCCCGCCGCTGCTCTTACCGGATAATCTTGCACCGCCGCCTTGCAAAACCAAAAACTGTCCCGTCAATTCATTAAATATTTCCGGCATAGCATTCGCTTCGGCCGGAAGATAAAATCCTTGAACCAAAACCCCGGGTTCCATGTGATGGGCTTCGCCGAGCGAATAACGCTCCGTGGTTACAGCTATGAGGCTGTTATTCACGGCAACCCATAACGGCGTACCTTTAGCTTGCGCTAAGGCCCGAACCGGACCTGGGCCGGCTGACAGGTTTTCAGCCTGACCAGATTGCCTGTTTACGCGAACGATCCGCGCGGTACCATCCGCTTTTGATAATCCTAGATATAGCCATTTTCCATCTGGACTTAAGCTCAAAGGCCTGTTTTCCGGGCTGGCTTGAACTTTTTCCAAAGAGGCCAAAACACGTTTAGTCCCGCCTGTTCGGTCCATAACCCAAATGGCAGTCGCATCTGAAATGTAAATATGCTCGCCTGCAAGCACCAGCCCGCTTGGCTGGGTAAAACCACTCTGCAGTGGCCGCTGCATATCCATGCGCCCATCAAGCTCGCGATCCTCAAGCACGCTTAGCGTTCCGTTGAATTGGTTCAGGACGTAAATTTCACCCTTGTCCCCCGTATCAATAGCAGAAATCTGTCCTAGGTTTTTCGCATAGGTGTCAACCTGAACACCGGTTTTTGCTTTAGGTTTTTCAGCAGAAGACTTTCGGCGTGCGTGCAGCGGAGCTTTTATTGTCATGGGGAGCGCTTTATCGCCAATCGCCCATTCGTCCCCCGGATCGGCCAGCGCCGACAGGCTCATGAAAACACAAGCAGAAACACAGACTGCAAACACTGCAAAACGTCTAAAATAGTCCGTAAAACTCATACGTTTTCCTAGCCCCAAAAGGCTTAACCTTGTGTTAACTATAATGTCGTGAAACTTATAGAGCTTGTCACAAGCGCGTCATTCTGGTTAGCTAACCACAGAATCAAGGAGAAATGCGTTCAGGATATTCACTAAGACCACAAATCGGAACACTCTATTTCTGTGCAGGACATTGTCATGAGTATGATGTTTCCGCTCCAGTCTCCCGATAAAAGTCTAGCCAGCGGGGCCTGTCCCTGTTTGATCTTAAACGCAGATTATCAGCCTTTATCCTACTTCCCTTTATCTTTGTGGTCCTGGCAGGATGCTGTTAAAGCTGTCTTTCTCGACCGTGTTCAGGTAATTAATAATTATGAGCGCACCGTGCGCTCGGCCAATTTCGAAATGCCGCTCCCCAGTGTGGTCGCGCTCAAAGATTATGTCACTCAAAACCGTTCACCCGCTTTCACCCGGTTTAATCTGTTCTTACGGGACGGGTTTAAGTGCGTATATTGCAGCAGTCCTGAGGAGCTTACCTTTGACCATGTGGTTCCGCGACGGCTTGGCGGTGAAACAAGCTGGACAAATATTGCCGCAGCCTGCTCAAAATGTAATTTAAAGAAAGGTGGGCGCACACCCAAAGAAGCCGGAATGTCACTTTCGCAAAAACCTTACAGGCCAAGCATGCATCAACTTCAGGCGCAAGGCCGCAGGTTTCCGCCTAATCATCTTCATGAAAGCTGGCTTGACTATTTGTATTGGGACGTAGAACTTAAATCCTCAGAAGTTTAGAGGATTCTAAAATGAATATCAGTCTCCGCCCATTGGCATTGGTCGTTGGATCTATCGCCGGAATATTATCCATTTTGACCATTAAAAATCCACTTTTCAGCCTGTTGATTGCCGTTGTCGCCATCATCCTCGCCGAAGGCGTTCTTAACCTACAAGACAAATCATGAAGAAATTTATCATAGTCAGCATGGCTATTGCCGGATTGTCGGCATGTAATGCGAAAAGCAATACGGTCGTCCTGGAAACGGAAGCAGGTAATATCCACATTCAGGTCCTGACCAAGCAGGCGCCCATTTCTGCCGCAGACTTTCTGTATTATGTGGATGAAGGGCTCTATGACAATCAGGGCTTTTACCGCGTAGTCCACCCAGACAACGACCCAAAAGAGATGGGTATGTCTCTCATCCAAGGCGGACGTCTGGATTTGGAAAAACTGACACAATCCATAGACCATGAAACAACAGAAAAAAGCGGTCTTTCCAATATTGCAGGATCAGTGGCTATTGCCAGGGATGCCCCCGGAACAGGAAGCGCAGCGTATTTTTTCATCAACGCTGAAGACAATACGTTCTTGGATTTTGGCGGCGAGCGTAATCCCGATGGTCAAGGTTACGCAGTATTTGGTAAAGTGACCAAAGGACTTGATGTGGTGAGAGTCATTCAGCAAGGCGAAACCAATAATGACGATGATCCTGTGACGCCCAATCAGTTTTTGAAACAGCCCGTGATCATCAAAAAAGCTTATCGCAAATAGCTAATCGCCCGTATTGAGCTTATCGGCCAGTTTCTCAATCCGCTGCGCCGCCTCTAAAAGGGTGCTAGCAGCTTGGGCCTGCTGACGCCGAGCTGCACTGACAGCATCTTCACTGGCCCGCCTGACATCGGCAGCCAAACGTTCTGCCTTTTGCTCGACAAGACTATCCGTATCCTCAAGCTCATCCAGCATAGTAAGACCAGACATGACAAGCAGACGAAGATCACCGATTTGTCCGAATTGATTGGCCAAGTCTTTAATCCGGTTATCAAGCTTTTGTCCCAAAATCATGAGACGTTCTTCTTCTCCGTCATCACAGCCCAAAGCATAACGACGGCCATTAACAGTGATATTGATTTTAGCCATTACGCCCCTCGTTCTAATACTTCACGAACTTTGGAAATGGCCCGATCAAGTTCTGTGGTCGTCTCATCCGCTAGTGCTTTAAAATCAACTTGACGGCTTTTCAAAGTTTCTTCTCTGGCCTTTGCATCATCCAGTTCCTGTGCCAGCCGGCTTCGGTCGGTGGCGAACCCTTCTGATTCTGTCGCAATCTTTTTATATCGCCCTAAATCCTCAACCATGGGATCCAGTGAACGTTCAAGTGATTGCAAAGCTTGGTTCAAACGCTCAGCGGCCAGTTTGATGTCAGCGCTGTCATTCATATCATTCCCCAAAACAAAACATTATTAGCCTAGAATGGCTCATTTATTGCCTCACAACAAGCGATAACTTGTTGACATCACCCAGAGCCTTAGCCATTTCGGGCTCATTATTTAAAAAGTGTTTCCTTGCAGGGCTCGAACGGAAAATTAAACTTTCTGCGCTATGGCCAGTCGCAAAAAATAGAGTGGGTAGCATGACGATTCGGATCGCAATTAATGGCTTTGGCCGTATTGGTCGCCTGGTAACTCGGGCTATCAGTGAATATGACATACAAGATATAGAGCTTGTGGCTATTAACAGCCCGGGCGCGCTGGAAACTTCAGCCCATCTTTTGCGCTATGACAGCGTCCATGGACGGTTTGCTCCGGAAGTCAAAACAGGACCGGGCTTCATTGATTTTGGGCGCGGTAAAATCCGGATGACACATGAGCGTAATCCAGCTGATGCCGATTGGGGCCCACTGGATGTTGATGTGGTCATGGAGTGTTCAGGCGTATTTCGCACTAAAGATCGCGTAATGCCCCACCTGGAAGCCGGTGCAAAAAGCGTATTGATCTCTGCGCCAGCTGATGGTGTCGATAGAACGATTGTTTACGGCGTCAACCATGAAGACCTGACAGCCGATGACACAGTTGTGTCTTGCGCGTCCTGCACAACAAACTGCCTTGCGCCCCTTGCTAAGGTTCTCATGGAAACCGTGGGCATCCGCCGGGGTTTCATGACAACGGTTCATGCCTATACGCAAGATCAGCGTATTCTGGATAATTCCCATAAAGATTTATATCGCGCCCGCGCCGCGGGACAAAATATGATCCCCACATCAACAGGCGCGGCCAAGGCCGTCGGACTCGTCATACCGGAGTTACTGGGTAAATTATCGGGATCTGCGGTAAGAGTTCCCACTGCAAACGTATCTATGGTCGATCTTGCATTTCAGCCGGAAGTTGCCACCACATCAGAAGATTTGAATGCGGCTGTCAAAAAAGCAGCAGAAGGCAAGCTGAAAGGTGTCCTGCGATATACGGAAGAACCTCTGGTCTCATCTGATTTAAACCATGATCCGAATTCTTCTATATTTGCAGCGCCTCTGACCAAAGTTCTGGATGGGGATCTGGTCAAAGTTATCGCCTGGTATGATAATGAATGGGGATTTGCCAACAGAATGATTGATGTGGCCCGCGTCATGGCAGGTCAAATCAAAGGATAAGCAATGGATTTCCGCCGCTTAGAAACAGCTCCGCTCTCTGGCAAAACAGCTTTAGTGCGTGTTGATTTCAATGTACCACGCCGCGAAGATGGCAGTATTTCTGATGATACAAGAATTCAGGCAGCCCTGCCGACTATTCGTGCAATCAGAAATGCCGGCGGCAAAGTCGTCCTTCTTTCACATTTTGGCAGGCCCAAAGGCGAAGTGAAATCTGAGCTCTCGCTGAATTTCTTAATCCCCACACTGCAAGAGCATCTCGGCGAGTCAATCGGATTTACGGACGGCTTTGATCCATCCGCCATTACAGAAAACATTACCCTGATTGAAAATACGCGCTTCCAACCGGGCGAAACGAAAAGTGATGAAGCCCTCGGAAAACAGTGGGCTGCTCTTGGTGATATATTCGTTCAGGACGCTTTTTCGGCATCGCATCGCAATCATGTTTCCAGTGCAGGCCTCGCCGCATTTATGCCAGCCTATGCCGGACTTTCCATGGAACGGGAACTGGATCACCTGGCGCAGGCTCTGGAAAATCCTAAACGGCCCGTTTTAGGTGTTGTTGGCGGGGCGAAAGTTTCGACCAAAATCGACCTTTTATCTAATCTGGTGCGCAAGCTTGACATGCTTGCCATTGGCGGCGGCATGGCTAACACATTTTTGGCCGCACAGGGCTATGACGTTGGCAACTCGTTATGCGAACATGACCTGAAAGACACCGCTCTGAAAATTATAGATGCAGCCGACAAAGCTGACTGTAAGATATTATTGCCTGTTGATGTGGTCGCTGCCACTGAGTTTGCGGCCCACGCGCCTCACCGCGTTTGCGCCCTGGATCAAGTAGCGCCACATGAAATGATATTGGACGCTGGACCTGACACAGTTACGCAGCTTTTAGACGCTATTGACGCCGCCAAAACACTTATATGGAACGGCCCATTGGGCGCGTTTGAGATAACGCCCTTTGATACTTCAACCGTCGAAGCGGCGCAATATGCAGCTCGCCGTGTTAAAAAGAACGGATTGATTGCTGTCGCCGGCGGCGGTGATACGGTTGCCGCTCTGAAGCACGCATCTGCAGCCGATGATTTTACTTTTATCTCAACTGCCGGTGGCGCCTTTCTGGAATGGATGGAAGGCAAAGCTTTGCCCGGTGTGGAAATTTTAAAAACTGGAGTTAGTTAAATGAACCTCGAACAGCTCAATAAAGTCGCCGTGAAAATGGTAACGCCTGGACAAGGCCTATTAGCCGCCGATGAATCTACCGGTACAATCGGAAAGCGTTTTGATTCGATCAACACCAAGTCAACTGAAGACAAACGCCGCGACTGGCGCGAGATGTTATTCCGTACAGATGATGCCATGCGCAACCATGTTTCTGGCGTCATTTTATATGATGAAACCATTCGGCAACAAGCTAAAGACGGGACTAGGCTCGTTGACCTTATCAAAGCCAATGACGCTCTTCCGGGAATTAAGGTTGATACAGGTGCTAAGCCAATGGCAGGCCATCCTGGCGAAACCATCACTGAGGGACTTGATGGCCTCCGCGATCGGCTCAATGAATATTATGAGCTCGGCGCCAGATTCGCTAAGTGGCGCGCTGTGATCGAAATTTCAAATCCAGACACGGCTGATCGGGTAACGCCGACTTGGGGCGCTATAAAAGCAAACACTCATGCTCTGGCACGTTATGCTGCCCTCTGTCAGGAAGCCAATATTGTTCCTATCGTTGAACCCGAAGTATTGATGGGCGGTTATCATGGCATCCAAACCTGCTATGACGTGACGCAAAATGTGTTGAAAAGTCTGTATTCTGACCTTCACGAACAAGGCGTTCACTTGGAAGGTACTATCCTAAAACCAAATATGGTTGTGGCCGGAAAACGATGCCCGGTTCAGCCCTCCGTTGAGGAAGTTGCAGAGCGTACGGTTCAGGTTTTAAAAGCCTGCGTCCCATCTGCCGTACCGGGAATAGCCTTCCTTTCTGGCGGACAAGACAATGTCCAGGCTACTGAGAATCTTAACGCCATGAACCAGATCGGTGGTTTCCCTTGGAACATCACCTACTCCTATGGACGCGCTTTACAGCAGTCCGCATTATTTGCATGGCAAGGTGAAGACGCTAATTATGATGCCGCGCAAAAAGCCTTCAATCACCGCGCAAAGATGAACGGCCTGGCCTCAATGGGCGAGTGGTCACCCGAAATAGAAGCTGCTGGCGGCTAGTTTAACAACACACACGCCATACTTTACATTGAGGGGCGCTTTGATTAGCACCACGCCAAGGAGAAAACTTATGAAGAAATTAGCAATGCTTTCTGTTGCCTTATTAGCGGTAACAGCCTGTCAACCCGCCAGTGACGCCAACATTGATGATCTGCGCGCTGATGTCGAGAAAATGAAACTAGACATGTATGGTAAGGTCATCGGAACCTGTGAAGGCAGTGACATTTATACCGATACATCAGCTTATAAAGCCAGCCTGGAAGGTCTGCCGGAAGCGACTATTGAAGGTGCGGATTGGCACAAAGCCAATAGTGAGCGTGATGGTGTTATTACCACGCCCACAGGCCTGCAATATATTGTCGTTCGCGAAGGTAAAGGCGATGCCAAACCCGACCCAACAGATATCATCAAAGTCAATTATCACGGCTTTTTCAAAGACGGTGAAAAATTTGACAGTTCTTATGATCGCGGCGAGCCCATCGAATTTCCGGCAAATGGCGTTATCAAAGGCTGGATCGAAGCTATGGGCGATATGAAGCCATGCGAGGCCCGGACACTCTTTATCCCCGGCGACCTTGCCTACGGCCCTAATGGCCGCGGCTCCATTCCTCCAAATGCTACACTTCTTTTCAATGTCCAGCTTCTCGGTATCGAGAAAAAAGGCATGATGAAAAAATAAACTAGAACTTGGTGCTCATCGCCAAGCGAAAGTTCCGGCCCGGTAATGGCACAACATCTTTGAGAAAAGATGTGTGCTGCCGGGCTTCTGTGTCTAAAAGGTTAAGCACAGAAAGCTTAAGCTTCACAACTTCATCCCCGCCCACCGGCATGTCCCAGGTCGTGAACAGATTGACCAGAGCATATTCCTCGGTCGTAAGTTCATTAGCCGCAATCTTTTTCTGCGACGCTGCATAATCGATCTCGCCCCTCACAGAAAAATTATCCCATTCGGCGTCTACGCCTGCCAATAATGACAGCGGCGGAATACGCGGCAGGTTACCGCTATCCGTTTTTGCTCTGACAAATTCAGCCAGCCCATCAACGGATAAGGCAGCCTTTCCAATTTGGCCTAGGTCTAATCCGCCCTGAACTTCGAAACCTTTAAATGTGGCATCTTCACCCACAAATTCGAAAACGTCCAAACCGTCTTCGACTTCATCTGTTCTGCGCTCGAAAATATAATTACTATAATCCGTATAATACAAATTCGCGGTCAGGAAATGGCTGTCATGTTTATGGCGATAGGCCAGTTCCGCGCCCCTGGCGACTTCTTTACCCAAAGCAGGATTTCCGCGCTCAAACGCATCAGTCGCCAGATGAGGCCCATTAGAAAACAGTTCCTCAGTGGTTGGTGCCCGTTCAGTCCGAAAGACAGTGCCGCCAATTCTGATATCTTCAGTCACATGAATATCGCTGCCAGCTGAGACGCTTAACAGATCAAATTTTCGCCCCTGCCCTGTTAAGCTATTATCCTGTTCAGTCCGTTCAAACCGCGCAGCGCCTTCCACATGTAAATTATCTATGTCCTTTTCATGGAACATATAGGCGCCATATTGACGGCTATTCGTGGGCGGCACAAAGGCTTCTGCGCCAATGGCTGAGAAGTCACGATCACGAATCTGGATACCATAAGCAGCCCGCCAGTCATTTTTCTCTGTCTGTATAGCTTCAAGACGGGCTTCCCAACCTTCATTGGTGAAGACTGTCCCGATATCAGCACCTTCCAATTCAGTATGTTTATAATCGGCATAACCGGCAAACATCTGTACCCGTTCAAAAAAACCATCAAGTTCACGAACGGCGTTAAAATCTAGCCGTGTTTGTTCAAGATCGATGGACACAAGCTCTTCTGCCTCTTCGCCGTGCTCGTCCTCGTGATGTTCGTCCTCATCATGATCTTCTTCGTCTTCATGCTCTTCCTCATCTCCATGCTCCTCTGCATGAGCATGGCCACCCGGAACGCCGTAACGGCTGTCAAAACGGTGAAGCGAAACGCCTATAAAGCCATTATCACCAATATAAGACAATCCGCCGGTCAAAGATGAAGACTTCAATGAAGAGTTTTCCAAGCGGTCACGTTGTTCCCCTTCGCGGCCTTCCTGCTCATGATCGTCTTCATGTTCATCTTCGTGATCATCCTCGTGTTCAGCTTCTTCCGCCTCATGCAGAATTTCACTTTCTGCAAATCCGGGTATTCTGTAATCGTCAGCCTCACGCCAGGTGACATCTAAATGTAAAGCCACGTTAGAGCCCACTGCCTGGTCAACGGAGGCGGCGAGTTCGCGGCCTAAGTCAACTGAACTAGCGCCGATACGAACAGCCGCTTCGCTGCCCTCCGGTATGCTATGCGGTATTCTTCCATCAATCACATTGACAACACCGCCAGATCCAGAAGATCCGAAACGCAGCAAAGACGCACCGCGTAACACTTCGATTTTCTCAGCCTGAGCAGGTTCAGCCGCAACAGCATGATCAGGTGACGCGGATGACGCGTCAATAGAGCCAATCCCATTGGTCAGGACACGGACGCGATCTCCACCCTGCCCGCGTATAATAGGCCGGGACGCTCCGGCCCCGAAAAAGCTGGACGACACGCCTGGTTCACTTTTCAGAGTTTCACCAATCGTTGGCGCAAGGCGGTCTTCTAGGGCGTCCCCAGCGAGTACAGATACGCCCGTAATTGCGTCATCAATGGAGCCTTCGAGCAGGCGGGCACCTGTCACAATGATTTCGTCTTCAGTGGATTGTGCCTGCGCCAGTGCAGGCATAGAAACAGTTGATAAAAATACAGCTGCAATAGCTTTAGGAAATAGGTTTTGCGTAAAAACAGACATGGAATTGTCCTCATATAAAAACAGAAGTTATAGCTCACCAGGGCGAGCCGGTTTGTGTTTAAATATGAGTAAGCGGGGGACTTCGCGGCGGCGGGGCACGGCCCGGCGGGGTTCGGTAATCCCGGCTTTCGTGATGTGTTTCAAATTCAGTTACGGATGCAGATTTAACCAGCGGGACACCCCGTAAAACGGGTTCAGGAACGACAATATTCACTTCCGCATTGGCTGAGGCCGTACAAACAACACAGTCTTTGTGGTTAGAATTATCCGAGGCCTGCAGGCTATGTAGCTGTGCGCCGCTTTGCAGGCACAGAAACAGTACTGACAAAAAAACTGTCAAAACAGGATATAACGCACGGCGCATCATGGTCGCCCGCATACCGTATAAAATAACATTTGTCTACAAAGACAAACACACCACCCACAATAATCACTATTTATTGTAAATTTACCTTGTTTTTATTTTTTATCATCCCGCGCAAGTTTATTAAACTAAAACAAACTCAAAACCTCTATGACGCTGGCATGGGGGTTGGAATGAAATACGTCATTTTAGAAAAACTTAAAAAACTCGGAAAAGACAATTCCGGGAATTTTGCCATAATCAGCGCGCTTTGTGTCGTGCCAATGTTAATTGGTGTCGGCGTAGCCATCGACCTCAACAACTTGCAGCGGGCAAAATCTGAACTCCGCGACGCAGCAGAGAGTGCTGCCGTCGCAAGTGTGCGCTCAACGCCTAATTCGGATGATAAGCGTAAAAATGTTGCTAAACTCTATATTAAAGAAAACTTCCAACATTCAGCGTTTAAAGCCCGTCAACCGGATGTGAAGGTAGACCTTACCCCAATTCGGTCGACAGTTACGGCGCATACAGTCATGTCAACTCAACTTATGGCCCTCGTGGGTAAAAAAGAACTATCCGTCACTACAAAAGTAGCTGCCGAGATGATTTTCGAGCCGGCTTGTGTCTTAGTTAATGCGCCAAACCGCGGACCATCCATACGTCTGCAAGGCCATCCCACGATCACAACAGAGAATTGCTATATACATAATAACTCAAACTCTGAAAACAGCTCTTTGGCCCGTGGCAACCCTGAGCTATTAGGCGCAGATTTTTGCTTAAATGGCGGATATGAAGGTCGTAAATGGACACCCGCACCGGAACTTGGCTGCGCGGCTCTAGAGGACCCATATAAAAGTCTATTAGAGCCCGACATTCCGGAATGTGAGGATAAGGTAAAATTTGGGAAATCAGACACACCTATCTCAATAGAACCTGGAAACTACTGCGGAGGCCTGTCTATCCCGGCTAATGCCAATGTAGTTTTTGAACCGGGTATATATGTCATATCTGACGGTAGTTTTTCACTCGGTCCCAACGCCAGTATATCCGGTGAAGGCGTAATGCTTTACCTCAAAGGTGAACGCTCTAACTTCGACTTGCATTCTGGCGGGACCTGGAATGTCACACCTCCTGATTCAGGCCATTACCGAGGCGTAGCGATTTTCCAGGAACGCGGTATCAATCCGCGCTCGCCCAACCAAATTACGGGCGGCGGTGAAATTAATATGAGCGGTATAATTTACACAAAGAATGCCGAACTAAAATTACATGGTAGTCCCGTACTTAATATTACAGGCGGCGGAACCATGATAGTCTCCGACGCCCTTACCATGCAGGGCAGTCCTGAACTGAATATCCGATCAACAACAGATATGTCTCTAATGCCAAATGACGAATTGATCGGGCGGTATGCACAAATTCGGGTCGTCCTTTAACATAGACAAAATACTCATAAGAGATTTATGCTGTGATTATGCGCTATATAAGTCTCACAATATCTTTCGGTCTATTGGGCGCCTGCGTCCCGCAACAAGCAGACCTTCAATTAGAGTTTATGAATAATCTCTCATCCCTGTGCGGCAAGGCTTTTGCCGGCAAGGTTATATCCGAAGATCCTCAAGATGCGGACTGGGTCAAGGAAACCCTGATCATGCATGTCCGCGATTGCAGCGATACGGAAATAAAAATACCGCTCCATGTTGGCGAAAACCGTTCCCGTACCTGGGTCATATCCCATCTACATAACGGGCTTGAGCTAAAACATGATCACAGACATGAAGATGGCACGCCGGATGATGTTACCATGTATGGCGGGCTGACCGCTGATTTTGGAACCGCCAAATCTCAGGCTTTTCCAGTGGATGACTTTTCAAAAAGCCTGTTCCGCGAAGAAGGCCTCACCGCATCCGTTGAAAATACATGGAAAATTTCGATTAACCCCGGAACATCCTTTACTTACGCGCTCTCACGCCCAAATCGCGATTTCCGCGCCGAGTTTGACCTCACAAAACCCATCGACATACCGCCACCTGTCTGGGGCAGTGAATAGCCGAAAGTGTATATGTTCAATTTTTTTAAAAGAAAATCTACGCCTAAGCCTCATAAAGAAACGGCAAAATCTACATCTCTGAAGTCTGGCAATTATACCGGATTATTAAAAGAGTTTGCAGTTGATCTGAAAAAACTTTCTGGATATCCAGCCCAAAGCGATTATCGTGAAATGCCTTCATTTCAAAAAATTGCAGCCCTATCACCAGATGAAAAAGCAGATTTTGTTTTAGCGTTTTCTGCCAATCCCCCATTAACGACAAGTAAGGGTCACAAGAACTACACTTGGACTAATGTCACCAGAACGGTTGATCCTTTAAGTATGATTTTGCGGCGTAAAATTAATTTTACGCCAGACAACATAATTACCCTGTTGCACAATTATAAAAACCACAAAGACATTAATTTTCCACGTTGGCCAATCGGCCTCACTGTTTCACAACTTGAAAAATGCCTTAAGAACAATGAACTCACAGATATGCAACAAGAAGCGTTGATAAAAGTTTCTAAATGGAAAGCCTTTGACAAACGTAATTATTACGGCTCCGATTTGCAAAAAGCCCATGCAAAACTGGTTAAACTGATTTCAACTGAAGACTTGGCAGCTGCACCTTACCCTCTGAGTAATGAGGGAATAGGGCAGAAAATGAAGGCAGACCTGGATGATATGCCTGATGAATTAAGACAATCATGGTATAGATTATTCCATATAGCGGCTACTTCCAACGGATCTAAGCCATCTAAAACATATCTCAAAAACTTTGACACCCAATTAGAAACAATGGAACTATCAAAGTTTAAAAGCCAAATGCAAGATTGGCTGACAGCGGCCGCAAGCGCAAATGCCTTTCAAGATAACAACACTGTTAATCATTACAATGCTGGCGCGCTAAGCAATATCATGCAAACCTTGCTCAAAGGCCTAGTTTGGGGCTTATCCAGATTTCATGATGAAAAGACTCTCGCTGCGGTCTCAAAACTTGCCGAAAAATGTTTTAACCGATTACCTGGTATCGGACCGGGTGCTGCCGCACTTGGAAATGCCTGTATTTATACTCTGGCCAATTCTAAAGGCCTCGGAGGCGTAGCACATCTCTCTCGATTGAAATTGCGAGTTAAACAAAACAACACGCAAAAACTCATACAAAAACACATAGAAGAACAAGCTCAGAAACAAGGATTACCAGCAACAAAGATTGAAGAGATGGCGGCTCCCGATTTTGGACTTGGCTCAGGTCGTAAAGACATTTCTCTTAAAGATTATACACTGCGAATTTCAGCAGAAGGCGTCCAAAACATATCTCAAACCTGGCTTAAACCTGATGGCTCGCCACAGAAAACAACCCCTGCCTTCATCAAAGACAACGCGGCTCTTAAATCCAAACTTGCTGACGTAAGAGCCCAAGTCAAAGAAATTAAAAAAGCCTTATCAACCCAGCGAGACCGGATTGATAGACTTTACACTCAAGACATATCTTGGACACCGGAAGATTTTTCAAAATATTATCTAGATCATGGACTAGTCTCTGTTATCGCTCGAAAACTTATTTGGGCCCTCACTATTAAAGGCAAAACCATCAATGCTTTATATATAAAAGGCAATTGGCAAGATTCAGGCGGAAAACTAATTAAAGACCAAATTGACACCATCCACCTGTGGCATCCGATCCAATCCAAGACGGACGAAATCATGACATGGAGAGATCGATTAGAAACCCTCGAAATAAGACAGCCTTTCAAACAGGCATACAGAGAAATTTACATTTTGACTGATGCCGAAATAAACACCGGAACATATTCCAACCGAATGGCCGCCCATATTATTAAACAACATCAGTTTAATTCTTTAGCCGCCATACGTGGATGGCAATATTCACTAATGGGCGCTTATGATGATGGTCGTGACAACACAATCGCCAGCAAAGCTATACCGGCCTATAATCTTAATGCCGAATTTTGGATCGATGAAATTATAGAAGATGCAGATCATTTTAATGAAGCAGGCATATGGAATTATGTCGCCACGGATCAAGTTCGTTTTATTAATGAATATGATGACGTTGTTGAGCTGATCAATATTCCGCCAATTGTGTTGTCAGAAATTTTACGCGACACGGATTTGTTTGTCGGCGTCGCCAGTATTGGCAATGACCCAACATGGATGGACCGCGGCGGCGCACCACGCACACATGAATATTGGCGATCATATTCTTTTGGCGACCTGAGTGAAACGGCTAAGACACGTAAAGCCGTATTGGAGCGTCTTGTACCGAGGCTGAAAATACGTGATAAAGCCCACATAGAGGGCAAGTTCTTACACATCCAAGGTATGAAACATAGTTACAAAATTCATATAGGGAGCGGCAATATACTGATTCAACCTGATGACCGGTATCTTTGTATAGTGCCTGGACGCGGTAAAGATAAAACTGTCGAAGCTTTATACCTACCCTTTGAGGGCGATAGAGGTCTGTCCATTGTTCTAAGTAAAGCCTTCATGTTAGCAGAGGACAATAAAATTACTGATAAAACCATCCTGAGTCAGCTGAGGTAAACATGGGAATCTTACAACTTATTGTCCGAGACGAAACAGTTGGCGGTGAAGTTAAACAGGAATTTAACCTGAATTTCGAAAGCCCAAATGTTTCAGCAGAAGACATTATCCGAGAACGGGTCATTCAAGAAGTCGATGCATATAACCGCAAAGTTGAAAAGCGCTTCAACGGCCTCGTTCAACCAACAGAGACGGAGGAAACATTGAATGGGTACCGTTTTAAAAAACGGCGTAAGGTCAATGCCGCTAAACAGATTGCAACCGCCTTAAAAGCCTTTCAAGGAAATGGTTTTTTTATGCTGATCGATAACCGTCAAATCGAAAATTTGGATGAAATTATAGAACTTAAACCGAACATGGCCGTCAGCTTTATAAAGCTGACACCGCTCGTTGGCGGGTAGCTTGATAGTAACGGTTATCTATCAAGCCTTTACTCTTGCGCATTGCCAAAAAACAAATACATAGCGCAGCATGAGTATTGACCAGTCCAAAATTCGAAACTTTTCTATCGTGGCACATATTGATCACGGTAAGTCTACCCTTGCGGATCGTCTGATCCATTTTACGGGCGGGCTGTCTGATCGTGAGATGTCCGAACAAGTGCTCGACAATATGGATATCGAGAAAGAGCGCGGTATCACTATCAAGGCTCAAACCGTGCGTCTTGATTATAAGGCCAAGGACGGTGAAACCTATTTGCTCAATCTGATGGATACGCCGGGCCATGTAGACTTTGCCTATGAAGTTTCGCGCAGCCTCTCAGCCTGTGAAGGTTCCATTCTCGTGGTCGATGCGTCCCAAGGCGTAGAAGCGCAAACCCTGGCCAATGTTTATCAGGCCATAGACCATGATCATGAAATTGTTCCGGTCCTGAATAAAATCGACCTACCTGCCTCCGAACCAGAGCGCGTTAAAACACAGATCGAAGACGTAATCGGTATTGACGCTTCCGGTGCCATTGAATGTTCCGCCAAATCCGGCATCGGCATTGAAGATGTGCTCGAGGCTATCGTCAAAGAATTACCTCCGCCCGAATATGGCGATCCCAATGCTCCACTTAAAGCCATGCTGATTGATGCTTGGTATGACACTTATATGGGCGTGGTGGTATTGTTCCGCGTAATGGAAGGAACCGTTAAAAAAGCCATGCGCATCCGCACAATGAATACGGGCGCAAGCTATACGGTCGATAAGGTTGGTTGCTTCCGGCCAAAGCCTGAAGATCTGAAGGAAATCGGCCCCGGTGAAGTCGGCTTTTTAACCGCCTCCATCAAAGAAGTGGCTGACGCCGCCGTTGGCGATACCATCACCGAAGATAAGCGCCCCACAGAAACGCCGCTTGAAGGGTTTAAACCAGCACAGCCCGTTGTCTTTTGCGGAATTTTCCCGGTTGATGCGGCAGATTTTGAAGACCTGCGCGCAGCCATGGGCCGCCTGCGCCTTAATGATGCGAGCTTTTCGTTCGAGATGGAAACCTCTGCTGCCCTTGGCTTTGGCTTTCGCTGCGGATTTCTGGGTCTTTTGCATCTTGAGATTATTCAGGAACGGCTTGAGCGGGAATTTAATCTCGACCTCATCACTACCGCGCCTTCTGTGGTCTATACGCTGATTATGAAAAAGGCTGATCCGGTTCTGCTCCATAATCCCGCCGACATGCCCGATATCATGGCGATCGAACATATTGAAGAGCCCTGGATCAAAGCCACTATCATGACACCGGATGACTATTTGGGCGGCATTTTAAAACTCTGCCAGGATCGACGCGGCGTACAAACCGGGCTGTCCTATGTGGGCTCCCGCGCCATGGTTGAATATGAACTGCCACTCAATGAAGTGGTCTTTGATTTTTATGACCGTCTGAAATCCGTTTCCAAGGGTTATGCCAGTTTTGACTATCAGGCTATTGGCAAGCGCGAAGGCGATCTTGTTAAAATGAGCATTCTTGTCAATGGCGATCCGGTTGATGCGCTCTCTATGCTTGTCCATCGTTCCCGAGCCGAAAGCCGGGGCCGTCAAATGTGCGAACGGCTCAAAGACCTGATCCCGCGCCATCTGTTTAAAATTCCAATTCAGGCCGCCTTGGGCGGAAAGGTCATCGCCCGCGAAACCATTGCCGCCATGCGCAAAGACGTAACAGCAAAATGTTACGGCGGAGATGCGTCCCGTAAACGCAAGCTTCTGGACAAACAGAAAAAAGGTAAGAAGAAAATGCGCCAATTCGGCAAGGTGGAAATTCCGCAAGCCGCCTTTATCGCCGCCCTTAAAATGGATGATGATTGATGAAGCTTAGTGCCTTAACCGGCGTTAAGCTGAATGTGGTTTCATCCGGAAAACTCTCTGAGTTTTACACCGAACATCTGGGCATGTCGGCCCGGCAAGTCGGCGAGCATATTCATTTAGGTTATGGGGGACAAAGCGCAGAGCTTATTTTGTCCCAAAGTCCATCAAACCAGCCTTACGCATATTCCAGACAAGATGAATATTGGAAAATCGGCATAACGCTTCCAAACATTGACTTGGCCTATGATCAGCTATCCGCCAAAGGCATCCCAATCACCCAACCACGCCAGTTCAAAGATATCGGATATCTTTGTCACATCACCGACCCCGAAGGGTTTCAGATTGAGCTTTTACAGCATACATTTACAGAACAGCCGCGCACGCAGGAAGGCGACCCGGATTTACCGCTGGGCGGCGGCGCGCTGATCGGGCAAATCACTTTGCGGACGACAAATATTGAAAAAGACCTCGCCCATTACCAGGATGAGCTGGGCATGAAATTATTGTCCATTCAGCCCGTAACTGAATTTGGTTTTGATTTGTACTTTCTAGGGTTTACCGAGGACATTCCGCCCAATGCCGATTTAAAAGCTGTCGAAAACCGCCCATGGCTTTGGCAGCGCCCCTACACTACCCTCGAAATTCAGCATATATTGAATAAAAACACTGACCTAAAAATAAGCTCCGCTACTGATACAGGCTATCAAGGCCTCTTACTGAATTAGTAATGGCTAATATTGGCGCGCGTGAAATCGCGTAAATTTCTCATAATACCAGCGTGAAACAGGGAAAAATTTCTCATAATCCGGGTTTAGACTAGGCCAGCACTGAATTAAGCACTCACCATTTCATTTAATTTCGTAACCGTTCGCAAATTACGAGCCGTCATCGGCACGCCGAGTATCTTTTCTACCCGCCCTCCGATTTTGGATTTCCATATTCCGCCCGGAGCGTAGAGATAAAAGACATGATCAATATAAGCGAATCTTCGCCGTCTTTTTGGATGGAACCAAGTAATTCTTCATCCACATTTTCAGGCGCCTCAGTCATAAAAAACATATAGAGTGACTTGGGATTATCAACCGCTTGCGGGAATGGGTTGTTTAAAAGGGCTTTCTCAATCCTGTCCGCAGTTACGGTCATAATTTGAGGGCGAAACTCAAACCTTGCCCCTATGGCTCCTGAAATTTGATCAGAAATAATATTCGCATCGGTCTCTTTGCAATCAAACAGGCAATTGCCGCTTTGGATATAAGTTTTGACATTTTCATAACCCAGACCAGGTAATAGTTCGCGCAGCTCCGCCATAGGCAGGATGTTATTTCCGCCGACATTTATACCCCTCAGTAAGGCTATCCACTTCATGTTTCTGACAAGCTCCAGCCGCCCTTATGTGTGAATTTGCGTAATAGTAGATACAAAAACAAACCTATAGGTCCGGCCATGAAAGTGAAGAACAGGCAGGGTATCAGCAACCAATGGGAAAAGCCCCGTCTTTTCGCATCTCGTGCCTCCCAGGCCCCGACAAACAAATCAAATACAAGGTAATGTGTCCATCCGATTAGGATACCTACATCCGATGAAAACAAAGTCCTCACCCCTTCAATAGAAGAGAAACTACCACCCTCTGCGCCGTGCCCCATAAAGGCCAGCGCAAATCCGCCAATGTAAACAGCCCCAAGAAATAAGGGATAGAGCATGGAATGCACCAATTTGCGCGTCAATTCCCAATTGGGCGCAAGTACCAGCAACGCCCATGCCGGCATCACCGATATATTGACAATAGAAAACCAAAGATCAAAATTCACATCCGTACCATTTCACTCTATAATATTTGCTTCTAGCATATTATCATGACGGCATGAGAAAAATCCGGCACCTATGGCAATATCTTTTACTTGCGATTTTCATCAGTGTCTGCGGCCCTGAAAGCAAGGTAAACAGTCAAACCCTTACTCCACATTTGGATCCAGAAATGAACAACCAGGAACTGATCATACTTGCAGCACCGCCCAGTACAGATGATTATTATAACGATCAAAAATCAGCCATTTTTGACTTCCATATTAATTACGCCAAGAAGATCATGGAGCATGACAATGTGATCATCTTGACCAGTAAAAATGACTACCCTGTCTATGTGAAAGCCCTTGGCGAAAATGGTGCAAAATATGTTGCGCCTGTGGAAATGCAGGATATCTGGATGCGGGACTTCAGCCCGCAAAATGCGGCCCAGCCGATCATGATGCGCTATTCAGCAGCAGGGCAAGGCGGTGGACGACGGGGCCAAAAAGAAGCTGACTTTGTTCAAGAAAAATTGGCGAGCTTGTTGACCAGTGCCGGGTACCCTTTCGGGGAAAGCAATTATTTCAATGATGGCGGTAACCTTGTGGATGATTATTCTGGAAATCTCGTCCTCAGCCGGAAATTCCTACGCGATAATAACATTACAGAAGATAAAGGCCGTCAGCTTATACGTCAGACAATGGGCGCAGCCAATGTGGCGTTTATAGAAGCCGATGAACAAGGCGGCCTAGAGCATGCTGATGGTGTTGTCGCATTTATTGATGAGAATATATTGGTTATTAACAGTTACCCGGAAGATCCTGATTATGCGGCCTCTTTAATCGCGGATCTTCGCAATGGTTTACCCGGAGTCACCATCCATGAAATCGTTACGCCTTATGATGGTAGCGTGATTTACGACAAGCGTTTTGGTTCGGCTTGCGGCCTTTATACAAATATGCTGGTGACCCCGAACCGGATATATTTTCCGCAATTTGGAATTCCCGAAGACAAAGAAGCTATCGCCAATATGCGCAAATGGACGGACAAGGAAATAATTCCGATTATGTCTAATCCTGTTTGTCAAATGGGCGGCGGCGTCAGATGTATGTCCTGGCAATTACGAGGACCAGAAGCAGATAAACTTTTAACATTTTTGCGTTCAAGAAAAATATAGGGCACGCCTAATGAAACCAACACTTGAAACTAAAGGCGAATTTAAAGACTGGTATTACTGGCCGTCAGAAGCCTTTGAATTTGGCACCGCAGGCCCGTTTTATTATAAAAAAATCGGCGATGAATATGTTTCGCGCTTTCGCGCCAGTCAAAAACATTTAAATGGCGGCGGCACAGTGCATGGGGGCTGCCTGATGACCTTTGGAGATTTTGCGCTCTTCGCCATCGCAGCTGATTACATTGACTATTATGCCGTAACAGTGGCTTTTACGAGCGAGTTTCTTTCCGCGCCCAAAGCAGGCCAGTTGATCGAAGCCAAGGGCGAAGTTTTACGGGCCGGAAAATCTATTATTTTCATAAGAGGCATAATCACTGCAGACGGAGATCCGGCACTGAACTTTTCAGGCACCATCAAAAAGCTTAAACCGCCAGCCTAGCGGTCTTTTTTATCGTAAAATCGGAACAGGCCTTCCTGCGCTGTTGAGGCGATCAAACGTCCACTTTCGGAATAAAACGACCCCCGGTTAAATGACCGTGCCCGGCCTGAACGGGGACTATCCAGGTAATAATAATTCCAGTCATTTACGTTGATATTGCCGTGGAACCACATAGCGTGATCAAGGCTCGCCCCCATCATGGTTTTACCAGCCATCTCACTGCGATGGGGCCGGATGCCAGTACTCATCAGCGCCTTATCAGAAATAAACGCCAATAGGGTCATATGCATGACCGGATCATCGCCTACGTCAGGCGTAACTTTAAACCAAAACCCATGTTTAGGCGGTGCCGATTTAGGATTCAACATATCCCCTAAAAACGGCGAGCGCATATCAATCAAATCCTTTGAAAAAATCAGATAGTAATTACGCAGCTTATCCGCCTGATCTGGTTCAAGAGTGCTTGCCAGCTCTTCAAGATGCACAGCATCAGATTTCAATTCTTTAGGGCCCGGAATATTATCGGGCATATCAAATTGATGAGATGGCCCATCTTCAACCTTCTGAAACGAAACTGAACAGTTAAAGATGGCTTCCCCGTTTTGCCGGGCGACAACTCGCCGGGTCGAGAAGCTTCGACCATTTCGAATTGGATCAACTTCATAAATGATCGGGCGTTTCATATCGCCGGGACGCAGGAAATAACCATGCAGGCTGTGTGGAACCTTATCCTCATCGACAGATCTGTAAGCCGCGTTAAGACACTGAGCTAAAACCTGCCCGCCAAATACGCGTTTAAGCCGGAATTGTAGAGAATCCGCTTTGAACAAATAGGTGTCCAGCTGCTCCACATGCAATGTGTTTTTAAATTCGTCCCAAGTAAACATGCTGGCGGTTTGGCACGATATCCAAGGCCCGGCAAGCCCGTCATTTCGTTGATTAATTACCAAGAGGTTTCACGTTTAAGTTTTATCAACAGCTGTGGATATTAACCATCCCTAACAAATGGTTAAAAACCCTTATTAATCAATGCCTTAACACTTTGGTAAGCGAAGCAGCCCACCAAAACCATCAACTGATTCGAACCCCCGCCTTGATTCGCATGAACAAGGCCGAACGCTAAGGCATAATAAGAATGACAAAACTGCCCCTTAACACCATCATACAAGGCAATTGTGTGGAAGGCATGAACGCCCTGCCCGCCGAATCCGTCGACCTGGTGTTTGCTGATCCTCCCTATAATCTTCAGCTGGGTGGTAATCTGTCCCGCCCTGATGACAGTGTCGTCAACGGCGTCACAGAGGAATGGGATCATTTCGATACAATGGATGCTTATGACTTGTTTACTCATGACTGGCTCAAAGCAGCCCGGCGTATACTAAAGCCTAATGGGTCTCTTTGGGTTATTGGAAGCTACCATAACATATTCCGTGTTGGCTGCGTTTTGCAGGATCAGCTTTTCTGGATTCAAAACGATATTATCTGGCGCAAAACCAACCCTATGCCTAATTTTCGCGGCACCCGCTTTACCAATGCCCATGAGACTTTAATCTGGGCAACTAAATCCGAAGATTCGCGTCCAACCTTTAATTATCAAGCCATGAAAATGCTCAATGAAGGCGTACAAATGCGCTCTGACTGGACATTACCGATCTGTACTGGCCGGGAAAGGCTGAAAAAATCTGATGGTAATAAAGCTCACCCGACTCAAAAACCGGAAAGCCTGCTGCATCGCGTTATTCTGGCAACGTCTAATCCTGGGGATGTCATTGTAGACCCCTTCTTTGGTACTGGCACAACCGGAGCTGTGGCCAAGAAGCTTGGCCGTTCCTTCATTGGATTTGAGCAAGAGGAAGAATACATCCTGCACGCCCGCCGCCGCATTGATGCGATCAAGGAAGGCGAAGGGCCCGCTGTACGCGTTACGCAGTCTAAACGCAGTGCACCCCGCATACCCTTTGGCACGCTGATAGAGCGCGGGCTGATCAATCCGGGAACAACGCTTTATTCCAGCAACGGAAAATTTCAGGCTAAGGTCAGAGCCGATGGATCACTTGAGAGCGGCAAGACAGCCGGATCCATCCATCAGGTCGGCGCTGCGCTTCAAGACGCTGCAAGTTGTAATGGCTGGACCTTCTGGCACTTCTCTACGCCCCAAGGCATGACCCAAATCGATGCCCTGCGCAGCGTTATTCGCGATGAAATGGGAACTTTAGCTTAAATCTACCCCGGCATTTTATCAAAAGCCGGAATGTTATTATCAAGAATAACGCAGTCGAGCTTACGACTGGCATAGACATTAAATTGAGGCTTTATTTCGGCTTTTTCGTTGATGCTGCCAGCCCGAAGGGCAATTGATCCAGGTCGTCCAAGATTGGCGCCAAACATTTGAGATCCGCAATTTGGGCAGAAATCCTTTGTGAGGCTATTGCCGCTATCCACTTTATGTTCAAACTTTTTGGTTTCGCCGGTAATCTTCACATCATTTTCACTCATAAAAACCAGCGTGGCATAGGCGGCGCCCGTCACTTGTTGGCAATCCAAACAGTGGCAATTGCCTTGCATCATTATATCTCCGTCGGCTTTAAAGCTGACATTTCCGCAAAGACAGTTTCCGGTAAGTTTTGGCATGATGTTTCCTCCGTTATGAGTTTAAAGCTAACGCAATTGCTTTTTTAGTTAAAGTCGGAACTGCAAAATTCCCAAGATTGTTATGCTCCGCCCATATACCTTCCGGTTTTTGCGTCCTTGTTTCAGCCCTGTACACATCCAGATATAGTTCGAAATGGGTGAAAACATGCTTTACTCGGCCTTCGCATTTTTCCCAATTTTTCGTAGAAGGCGCAGTCTTACAAGGATCGTCCGGCATATTATCCGCCCACGGCGTACCCGGCAGCTCTAGCATACCGCCCAAAAGCCCTTTATCGGGTCGTTGACGTAATAAAATTTTGCCCCCACTAAATAGCGCAAAAGCAGCCCCATATTTTACAGGTCTGACCTTTTTGATTTTTTGCGGATAATCCTCTGGATTGCCATACATTCGCGCCTTACACGCAAAACTCCACGGGCATGCATTGCAATCCGGAGATTTCGGCGTGCAGACCACTGCCCCTAAATCCATCAAAGCCTGTCCATAATCACCCGGCCTATCCGGATCTGCAATCGGTGCAGCGAGTTTTTTCAATAAGGTTTTGGACTTTGGCAGCGGCGCACTTTCCGCATAAATCCGGGCAATCACCCGTTCTACATTACTGTCCACAATGTTTGTTGCTTGACCAAAACAAATGGCAGCCATTGTTGCTGCCGTATAGGGCCCTATACCCGGCAATGTCAGCAGCTCTTTTTCAGTGCTCGGGAAATTTCCACTATACTCATCCCGGATAAGCTGAGCACATTTATACAGATTTCGCGCCCTGGCATAATAGCCAAGCCCCGCCCACATAGCCAAAACCTCATCTCTATCAGCATTTGCTAAGTCAATGACACTTGGCCACCGCATGAGGAACTTTTCCCAATAAGGGGCACCATGGGCCACTGTAGTTTGCTGCAACATGATTTCAGACAACCAGACCGCATAAGGATCGGCCTTAAAGCCACTTGCTCGGTCTTCAGGTCGTATGCGCCATGGTAAAACCCGGCCCTGCGCATCATACCAGGATAGTAAATCCTGTCGTAACTTGCGGATATGTGACTCAATATTCATAAGACATACCTTTACCCGCTTCCCGGCTTAAGGCATTTATCATCCCATGCAATCGGATAAACCGCATAAAGACCGAAAAGACGCCGCCGCCATTAATCGATGGCTGGGTGAGCAACGGGGTCGGCGTGCTTATCGCGCAGCCCCCAAAGCTGAACGGGCGATCTCAAAAATCATGCGGCCATTATCCGCAAAGTTCGGCGCAGGCCGTTCCGGCCTAGTTGATAACTGGCCTGAGATTGTTGGCGCTCGCTTTGCCCGTATTTCAAGACCTGAGAGGTTTTTAGGCGGGCGAGAAGGCCGGACGCTTTTGATATCGGCTCCGGGGCCAGCCGCAGCATTGATCACTGCTGCCGGACAAACGATTATTGACCGTGCCAACGGCTTTCTGGGCCCGGGTTATGTACGCCATATTAAAGTAGTGCAATCCAGTCTCAAAGACAGTCAGCTCTCAGGCAGTCAACAAAAACGCAAACAGGATCTGACCGTCGGCCAAACCGAACAATTGGAAAAATCTTTGGACAAAATCAACGATCCGGAACTGAAACAGGCACTGGAAAAACTGGGACGACAGGCTTATAGCCGCAAAGACCCTTAAAAGGACTAGACATGGCACATAGATTATCACGAACTCTGATAACGACATCATCTGCAATTATCCTCGCACTCAGCACAGCTGCCTGCGCTCAGGAAGGTGCAAAAACGGCTGACCCACAAACCCCGAAAACTCTATCGGCGCAGCCTGTTGAAGCCACGCCTGTTGCGACAAACGCCAATGACCAGCAAAGCGCAGCTCAGAGCACACCTATCGAGCAGGCTCACAATGAACATGATGGCCACAATCATGGCGCGCCAGCAGGTGAACCTCGGGACTTATCCAATGTCACCCATGTTTTAGACCGAGCGCCCGATGATCATTTTTATGGTAATTTGGATGCTCCTAACACCGTGATCATTTATGCCTCTGTCACCTGCCCCCATTGTTCGGACTGGTTTACCAATGACTGGCCCAAATTTAAAGCTCAGCAAGTCGACACCGGAAATACCCTTGTGGTGTTTCGCGAGATTGCAACGCCGCCACAACAAATAGCAGCTTACGGCTTTGTCATAGCAGATTGCGCACCTAAGGATCAGTATATGGATCACATTGTGTATCAGATGCAGCAGCAAAAACAGATCTTTGAAAAACTGCAGGCGGGGCAAGGCAAGGAAGTTTATGATGATCTGGCGGCTCGCGCCGGGCTAGACACAGAAGCCAAGCTGAAAGCCTGTTTTGACGAACAGTCACATATTGAACGCCTAAACACGTCCAGCATGCGCCTGGAAGCTACAGGACCAAGCGGCGTTCCTGCCTTCGTGATCAATGGTGAGTTATTTTCAGATAGAGACACTAGCACTGATAATTTAGTGAAATTCATGACGTCTGGCGGCGAATAAAGCCTTCAAGAGCCATTAATCCCAAGTTTTTCAGTATCCGGGATTAGGAATCCGTTAATAAATTAACAAAACCTTTATGCAATTCTTGCCTTTGCGGTTGAAATTGGGAGACTCACTTATGTTAAAAACCGATTCGCACATACGAACCTGGACCTTAGGCCTTGTAGCCGGAGCACTTTTGAGCGCCTGCGGTGATAAAGAATCAACATCTACGCCTGTCAGTACCGTCTCAGGCCCGGTGCCCGTTTCCAAATATGAAGTTGCTGGCGATCATGCGGCAGGTAAACCCGATGCACCGATCACAGTCATCGAATATGCCTCTGTTGTTTGCGGGGCCTGCGCTAATTGGCACAATAATGTTTATCCAGAGTTCAAGAAAAAATATGTTGAAACCGGGAAGGTTCGCTACATTTTTCGTGAGTTCCCGACTGCGCCTGAACGCTTAGCATTTGCGGGCTTTACGATCGCCAACTGTGCCGGTGAAGAGAAGTTCCTCTCAAATATCGGCGTACAGTTTAAACGGCAACGCGCCCTGCTATCGGCACCCGATCGCAGGCAGGCTTATGAAGATCTTGCCAAAGCCTCAGGCCTCAGCATTGAAAAATATGAGGCTTGCCTTTCTGATCCGGATTGGAAAGCCCGCTATGACGCTATTGTTCAAGGCGGCGTAGACCTTGGTGTGAGTGTTACACCTACGTTCTTTATCAATGGCACACAGTCCAAAGTCTTTAAGATTGAAGATTTTGACGAGGTTATTCAGCCCCTTCTAAACGGTGGTCTTGCCCCCGTAGAAAGTGAAAATGACGCAGACCAGCCCCAGCAATAATAAGGCACTTGCCTTTAATCAGATTAAACTGGTTGGGTTTAAATCCTTTGTGGATCCAACTGACTTTCTGATTGAGCCCGGACTCACGGGTATTGTTGGGCCCAATGGTTGCGGCAAATCCAACCTTCTGGAAGCTATTCGCTGGGTTATGGGGGCAAATTCGGCAAAAGCCATGCGCGCCAAAGGCATGGATGATGTCATATTCTCCGGTACAAAAGCACGTCCCGGCCGCAATCAGGCCCATGTGACACTAACCGTTGATAATAGCGCGCGCGTAGCGCCGCCTATGTTTAATGATGACGATGTCCTGGAAATCACAAGGATTATCACCTCCGGGCAAGGCAGTAAATATAAGGTCAATAACAAGACCGTTCGGGCCAAAGACATTCAGCTGTTATTCGCTGATGCCAGTACTGGTGCAAACTCTCCGGCTTTGGTTCGTCAGGGTCAAATTAGCGAATTGATTGCGGCAAAACCCTCTAACCGCCGACGCATCCTGGAAGAAGCTGCTGGTATATCAGGGCTTCATACTCGCCGCCACGAGGCTGAACTGCGCTTGCGCGCCGCTGAAAACAATCTGGACAGACTTGATGACGTCATTCGCCAGATTGAAAGTCAGCTTTTATCCCTACGCCGTCAATCCCGTCAGGCCGCCCGTTACAAAAGACTGGCCGGCGAAATACATGAATATAAATCTTTGCTTTGGCTAAAACGCTGGGAACACGCGCTTGAAACTCTGGCAGGGTCTCAGGACGCCCTGAAAGTTTGTGAAACTCAAGTCGCAGATACAGCAGCAAAAGCCTCTGAATTAACCCGCAAAGCGGCTGAACTAGCGGAACATCTCGAACCCAAACGTGAAGAACAAATCATCGCAGCAGCTGTTATGGCCCGTCTCAATGCTGCAAAGGAAACGCTGGAACAAGATGAGCACTCTGCCAAATCAGAAATTCGAAAACTCGAGCAACAATTAGAGCAGTTAGCCACTGATATTTCCCGGGAAGAAGGGATTGTCTCCGATGCGGAAACGGCCACGGCACGACTATCCGCTGAACATGAGCATTTGTCCTCAATGGCTGATACAAGTGCAGCCCTGGACGCCGCTGCCGATGATGCAGAGCGCGCTATCCAAAAGAGAAGCAGCCTTGAAACTGAGTATAACGAACTTACCCGGCAAATGGCCGACCTGAACGCTCGCCGGGAACTGGCTGAGCGTGAATTGTCACAAGCTGAACAACGCTTAGAACGCCTGACAGCAGAAAAAGCAGGCGCCGAAGAAAAACTTAAAATTCTGACTTCCGAAGCCAAAGGTCAAAGTGGCAATCTCTTTGCAGCCAGCGCGAATGAAGCTGAAGAGATACTTGTCAAAGCTCGAAATGAAGAACAGGCTCTTCAGGAACAACGAAGCGCTGCTGAAGAAAAAGATCAAGCGGCGCGCGAAGCCTTGTCCGAAGTCAAAAGCGCTCTAGGCCGCCTGGAAGCTGAAAAATCAGCCCTTGAAAAAATCCTGCGGCGGTCTTCCGAACAAGACTGGACACCGGCCCTTGAAAAACTGGATGTGCAAAAAGGGTATGAAAAAACCATCGCAGCTGCGCTAGGTGAAGACGTTCAAGCTCCTATTGGCGGAGACGCATCTTATCGATGGAACGGTGCCGATGCACCCACGGCGGCTTTGCCGGGCGGCGCCAAACCACTATCCGATTACGTCAAAGCCCCAAAAGAACTGGCCGCAAGGCTCTCGCAAATTGGGGTTGTATCTGACGCGGATATCACCCGCCTGAGGGCAGAACTTAAAACTGGCCAACGCCTTGTCACTAAATCAGGCCATCTTATTCGCTGGGATGGATTTGAAGTTCGCGCAGAAGCCGAAACTCCGGCAGCTATTCGTCTTGAGCAACAAAACCGGCTAAGTGATATTGAAGGTGAGATAACCAAGTTAATTCAAAAAGTTAGTGACGCTCAAAATATTTTTGAAAAAGCAAGGGAAGCTCGCAGAGCCTCCGAAGATGCTGCCCGGTCTGCGCGTCAACTTCTTCCTGACCTAGAGCGCAAACAGCGAGCAGCACAAGCAGCTCTAGCGCAATACGAAACCGACATCGCGCGAGAAAATGCTGAGAAAAATGCACTCGAGGATCGGGTAGAACGTTTATCTCACGAAATTCGGGACGTAACAGCTCAACGCGACACGGCCCTGGAATTCAAATCCGGCTTTAAAGATAATAGCAATGATGAAGAGAAAAAGGCTAATTTATTTGAAAAATTGTCGACCACACGCTTAGAAGCTGACGAAGCCAGCGCCGCTTATCGGACTTTGAAAAATGAAGCTGACGCCCGAAAATCGCGCCTCGAAGCCGTAACTCGCGAAAAATCTGCCTGGGAAAAACGTGGCCAGACCGCGAGCGAGCGCGTTAAAACCTTGACCGGTCGCCGCGAAGGCACGCAATTGGCTCTAAGCTCTGCAACAGATGGTCCAGATCAATTTGAAGCACGGCGTAACAAGTTGTTCTCTGAACTCGAAGCTGCCGAAACTCGCCGGAACTCCGCCGCTGATAATCTGGCACAAGCAGAAACAAATCTTCGCAATGCAGAGAAAGAAGCCCGCGAAGCAGAGGCGGCCCATGGGACAGCCCGCGAACAACGCGCTGCAGCAGAGGCCCGAGCAACAGCAGCATCCGAACGCATTGATGAGACCAAAGCCCGCATCGACGAAACACTGAACTGCGAGCCCGATGGCCTTAAAAATCAATTGGGCGAACTGTCCCCCGAAAGCAATCTGACAGAATCTGATATCGAGCGTAAACTTGAGCGCCTGCAAAACGAACGCGAGAAAATGGGCGGCGTCAATCTACGCGCTGATATCGAAGCCGACGAGCAGGAAGAACGCCTTGTTGCCATGAATGACGAGCGTGCAGACCTTATGGCGGCCATTGCACGGTTGCGTGAAGGCATTGATGAGCTCAATTCGGAAGGCCGCGAGAGACTGCTCAAAGCATTTGATACCGTCAATGGTCACTTCTCTCGCTTGTTCACAACGCTCTTTGGCGGCGGAGAAGCCTCTTTGGCGCTTACGGAGTCGGAAGATCCCCTGGAAGCCGGCCTGGAAATCATGGTAAGCCCGCCAGGCAAGAAATTAGGTTCAATGTCCTTAATGTCTGGCGGTGAGCAAGCTCTTACAGCGACAGCTCTTATTTTCGCGGTTTTTCTCTCCAATCCAGCCCCAATTTGTGTCTTGGATGAGGTCGATGCACCTCTGGATGATGCGAACGTCGCCCGTTATTGTAACTTACTTGATGAAATGACAAAGCAAACAAACACGAAATTCATCGCCATCACGCATAATGCCGTCACAATGAGCCGTATGAACCGACTATTCGGGGTTACTATGGCTGAACAAGGGGTCTCGCAACTGGTTTCCATGGAATTGGAATCAGCGGCGCGCCTGGTTGCCGCTGAATAGCACTCGTCTTTCACGACTTGCACAAGATTGTCGCACCCTGAAAAAGCCTTATTTATTCCTGTGTTTTCAAAGACTTACACACCACCTCGGCGCTGTTGACTTCCTATAGACCTGCGAGTAAGTTGCGCGCGCTTTCAGGAGGGGTCTCTTGAGGGCAATTTAGGTGTGTATGACGAACGAGAACGAGACATCGAAAACTCGCGAGCCATCATCCGATCTAGAACAGCTTGAGCAACGCTTGGATAAACTCAAAGCGAAGCATAAAAAGCCGGAACAAGACACGGATGCAGGCTCACTACTCGGGATGGCATGGCGCCTAAGCACGGAATTAGTCGTGGCAGTTTTAGTTGGTACAGGCCTTGGGCATTTACTGGACCGTGTTTTTGGAACTGCCCCATGGATATTGTTAGTAGGGTTAGGATTTGGATTTGCAGCAGGGATAATGAACACATTGCGCGTGGCCGAAAAAATGGACGCCGCAACATCTCATCTCCCCATTGGGGACGACCTGCCGGACGAAGACGAAAACGATTTTTGAGGTAATCATGGCCAACAACCCAATGGAACAGTTTAAGATCAAAGAGATCTTTGATGGCCCGCAAATCGGTCCTATCGATTTGTCGTTTACAAATTCATCCCTTTGGATGGTAATTGGGTCTTTAGCTGTTATCATTTTTTTAGGACTTTCAGCCCGCGGCAAGCTTATCCCGGGACGTCTGCAGTCCATGGGCGAAATGAGCTATGAGTTTATCGCAGATATGCTCCGCGATACGACGGGACCGGAAGCAGCTAAATGGTTCCCTTATGTATTCACCCTCTTCTTCTTTATCTTATTTGCCAACCTTGTTGGTATGAACCCATATGCGTTCACAACAACATCGCACATAGCGGTAACAGCCGCTCTTGCAGTTTTCACTATCTTATTGGTTATTATAGCCGGAATCTGGAAAAATGGCCTGAAGTGGTTCAAGATCTTTGCGCCCAGCGGCCTACCACTTATCATGTATCCAATCATTATTCCGATTGAAATCATCTCATTCTTAAGCCGCCCTGTTACTTTGGCCGTTCGATTATTCGCCAATATGACTGCCGGGCACGTCATGCTTAAGCTATTCGCTATTTTCATCGCCTATCTGGTGGGTAAGGACGCCCTTTCAGCTGGTATGGCAATCGTCCCGATCATGGGAACAGCGGCTATTGTCGCGCTTGAATTCCTCGTGGCAGCTTTGCAAGCCTTCGTGTTTGCTATCCTGACATGTGTTTATCTGAATGACGTTTATCACGTCGATCACTAGCTAATTCCATATTTTCAAGGAGACTAAAATGGAAGCAGAAGCAGCAAAATTCATCGGCGCCGGCCTCGCAGGTACAGCTCTGATTGGTGCCGGTATTGGTATCGGTAACATCTTCGCCAACTACCTTTCAGGTGCATTGCGCAATCCATCCGCCGCTGCCTCTCAGCGTACAAACCTTCTTCTAGGTTTCGCGCTTTGTGAAGCGACCGGTCTGTTCGGCTTCGTATTGGCCATGATTATCCTAAACGGCTAATCACAATAACGAACGGAATTTATTATGGCGGCTGAATCTACAGTTTCCAAAGAAGTTGAAGCGGCAGCGGCAGAAGGTCTGCCGCAATTTGACGTTTCGACATTTGCCAGCCAGATCACCTGGCTGGTTATTACATTCGGCCTGCTTTACCTTATCCTTTGGCGGTTCATTCTGCCAAAGCTGGGTAACCCAATAGCGGAACGGCAGCACCGTATTGCAGATGATCTGGACACAGCATCTCGTATGCAGCGCGAAGCCGAGGAAGCCGAGCGGACCTATGAGCGAGTTTTGGCTGATGCCAAAGCCAAAGCTCACAATGTTGCCGAATCCACCCGTACTTCTATCAATGCTGAAATTGAGGCCGAAATAGAAGCTGCCGATGCGGAGGCCATGGTCCAGGCGGAAAAGTCTGAAGCCCATATTTCGAAAATCCGCAAAGCAGCCTTAAGCAATATCGATACAATCGCCACTGACGTAGCATCTGATATTGTGAAGAAATTCACTGGCAAGGCCCCAACTGCTGCCCAGCTGAAAAAGATCTTGAACGGTTAGGAGTCAGTCATGTTGATTATGGCCGCAAAAGGAACACCTTTTTATCTCGACCCGACATTTTGGGTCGCCGTTTGTGTAGGTTTGTTCTTCTTGGTCTTGGTTTGGAAAGGCGTTTTTAAGTCTATGGGGCAAGCCCTAGATGCTCGCGCCGATAAAATTAAAGCTGACCTAGATGAAGCCCGCCGCCTTCGCGAAGAGGCCCAAGCGCTTCTAGCATCTTATCAACGGAAACAGAAAGAAGCTGAAGAACAAGCTGAAGGTATTATACAGCAGGCTCGTAAAGATGCTGAAGCTATGGCTGCAAAATCCCGCGCGGACCTAAAAGATCGCCTTGAACGCCGCGCTGCAATGGCTGAAGCCAAGATCGCCAGTGCAGAAGCTCAGGCTCTTGCTGAAGTTCGCGCCAAAGCAGCTGACCTCGCCGTCTCTTCGGCCGAAAAACTGCTAAAAGGTAATCTAACAAGCGCAGACCATACATCCCTTGTCAAAGAGGGTATTGCCAATATGGGTAAGACGCTCAACTAAAGCGTGATTTTATATTATTCTAAAGGGCCCCGCATGGGGCCTTTTTTATTGGTTTCATACTGTGCGCCCATGTTTTAAACCTTGGTCATGACAACACCGTCAAATATCCATTCGGCCACCCCACAGGTCAGCGTAATCGTCGTCAATTATAATGGCGGAGATTATTTGAATCGCTGTGTCCAATCACTTCTGGATCAAACACAGACGGAGTTTGAGTGCTTTATCGTCGATAATGCTTCCAGTGATAAGTCAATCGCGCGGCTCCCCCAAATGGATGATCGGTTTGAGGTTATACAGCTTGATGAGAACACCGGCTTTGCCAAGGCTAATAATATTGGCGCGGCTCGCGCTCGATCAGACTGGCTGGCTCTTTTAAATCCAGATGCATTTGCGCACTCTGACTGGCTCGAAATACTGCTAGGAACACCTAAGGTTACTGAAAATGTCACCATGGCAGGCTCACGTCAGAATATGGCTTTTGAGCCCGGTATCCTAGACGGTTTGGGGGATTGTTATCACGCTTTTGGCCTCGCCTATAGAGCAGGATGCGGTCATAAAAACGATACCTACCCAATTCCTGATTTGCAGGAAACTTTTGGGCCGTGCGGCGCAGCGGCGCTCTATCACCGGGAGACATTTTTACGGCTTGGCGGGTTTGATGAACGCTTCTTCACTTATCATGAAGACGTTGACCTTGCTTATCGCATGCGCCGCGATGGCGGCATCTGCATTCAAAACAATTTAGCCATTGTCGATCATGTCAGCTCTGGCATATCTGGCCGTGCCTCAGAATTTGCGGTTTATTACGGAACCCGGAACCGTATCTGGACATTCCTTAAAAACACACCGCGCCCCCTGCTTCCAATCTTACTCCCTGCCCATATGGCTACCAGCCTGTTCACACTCATATGGTCAGCCTTTCGAAAAGGGCGGTTCAAACCGACTTTTCGCGGTACCGTAAATGGGTTTTTCCAATATCCATATGGAACCCACAAAACAGGCCGAAATCAACGCAAAATACCTATAGGTAAAATCCTGCGTGCCTTTACCTGGTCACCTCTAAAAGTCTATAAACGACGCATTCCAAAGCTGGATAATTTCACCAATACTGGTAAGACGGACATATGAGCGATCATATCCAATCTGCACGCCGAGTTTTGGCCACTGAAACCGATGGCCTAAAAGCCTTAGCCGATAGCTTATCTGATGATTTTTCAAACGTTATCGAGCGCCTTAAATCCGTTCGCGGCCGTATTATTCTTACGGGTGTTGGAAAAAGCGGTCATGTCGCACGAAAGATAGCCGCGACCTTGGCTTCTACAGGCAGTCCATCCCTCTATATTCACCCGACAGAGGCCAGCCATGGCGATATGGGGATGATAACGCGAGATGACGCCGTTATCGCTCTATCACGCTCAGGTGAAACTCAAGAACTGGCCGACATTATTGGATTTTGTCGGCGGTTTTCTGTGCCGCTTATTGCTATGACAGTGAAAGCTGAGAGCACATTGGGCCGAGCGGCGGATTTCATACTCTCTCTGCCTGATGCGCCGGAAGCTTGTGCCGAAACCAGAGCTCCAACAACCTCCACGACCCTACAAATTGCCCTTGGCGACGCGATTGCCGTAACGCTGCTGGAAGCAAAAGGTTTCACAGCCAAGGATTTCAAAGCCTATCACCCCGGTGGGGCCCTGGGAGCCTCTCTGGCTACGGTCAGCGATCTTATGCATGCGGGGCAACACTTGCCGCTGATTGATCAAGACGCGAGCATGGATGACGTACTGGCTATCATGGGCGAAAAAGGATTTGGGTGCGCCGGTATCACTCAAGGTGGACGTTTAGTCGGCATCATTACCGACGGCGACATCAGGCGAAACATCTCAACCCTGCCTGACGCCCCCCCCAAAGATGTCATGACAGAAGACCCCAAAACAGCCCGACCCGATGAACTCGCAGCTGACGTTTTGCGGCGTATGACAGGCGGGGAGCATAAAATAATGCAAATGTTTGTAACCGAAGACGACAGGGCTATCGGCCTTGTTCATCTGCATGATTTTTTACGTGCTGGATTAATGTGACCCGACAATTGATACTGCGTATCGTAAGCTTTCTAATCCTCGCGCATTGGGGATTATCGCTTTTGTTTTACGGCTTTGGAACGGCTCTCCAAATTGACCAGGCCAGGCTCAGCAGTTTCATCATTTTTCTCTGCTGCATTCCTGGCATTTTCATTTTTATTACGGCCATTCGCCAGATATTCAAAGCCAGGCCTCTTTCCGTTCAGCTGAGCTATCTGGCGACCGTAATTATGATCTTGGTGGCGCTCATAATGTGGGGCTTACAGGGCAATTTCATCGATCTCCTGCGCGACCGTATAATCAGCAATGGAGTTTCTGAAAATGAATTACTGTTACCTGCGTTGGATTTCACTGACGTTATTCTCATCGGGGCTGTTCAGCTTTTGCTCATGCTCTTGCCGCTTTATATGAATCAAAGAAAAAACCCGTCCAAAGAAGCCACCGTCACGAATCCTTAAAACATACACTTTATAGAAACATAAAATAAATTCGGGAAACCCACTCATGTCACAGAAACCTATCGCCAGTATGAAACCCAATACATTGGAATTTGAAAACCGCGCTCTCGTCAAACCCACCGGTTTTAGAGAATATGATGCGCGCTGGTGGTTTGGTATTCCTGGCCACGAAAAAGATCCTGAAATCAACTTATATGGAATTCAGGCACTGGGCGAAGGCTTGGGAACACTCATGTATGAACGGGGCATTGACCCAAAGATCGTCGTTGGACATGATTTTCGGCATTATTCTTTATCCATAAAACAGGCCTTAATCGTTGGCCTCATGAATGCCGGAATTGAAGTTCTTGACATCGGCATGGCCTTATCCCCCATGGCATATTTCGCGCAGTTTGCACTGGATTGCCCGGGTGTCGCCATGGTGACCGCCAGCCATAATTCAAACGGGTGGACAGGTGTCAAAATGGGTATTGAACCTCCACTAACATTTGGCCCGGATGAAATGAGCCGGCTGAAGGAAATCGTCCTTCAAGGACAGTCTAAGTCACGAGGCGGCGGTGGTTACCAATTTGTACCGGGGGTTAGAGAACTTTATATGAATGACCTTTGCAAAGGCATTAAACTCAAGAAAAAGATAAAAGTCGTTGCAGCTTGCGGAAACGGAACAGCCGGCGCTTTTGCCCCTCATGTGCTTGATAAAATCGGCGCGGAAGTCATTCCTCTAAACTGCGATCTGGATTATATGTTCCCAACCTATAATCCCAATCCCGAAGACATGAAAATGCTGCATGCCATGCGGGATGCCGTATTAAAATTTGACGCCGATATCGCTGTTGGCTTTGACGGAGATGGAGACCGCTGCGGAGTTGTTGATAATGAAGGCGAAGAAATTTTCGCTGACAAAGTCGGCGTTATGCTGGCCCGTGATCTTTCAGAACTCTATCCAAATGCACAGTTCGTAGCCGATGTGAAATCTACAGGGCTTTATTTAACCGATCCAGTATTAGTCAAAAACGGCGCCAAGACAGATTATTATAAAACCGGCCACTCTTACATAAAACGCCGGTCTGCTGAACTTGGAGCCCTAGTGGGGTTTGAAAAATCAGGACATTATTTTTTCAACAATCCTATCGGCCGAGGCTATGACGATGGCATTCTATCCGCCATAGCTATCCTGCAAATGCTTGACCGCAACCCGGATAAAACCATGGCCGACCTGCGTCGCGATCTTCCGCAGACTTGGGGTTCACCCACTATGTCGCCTTATTGTGCTGACGAAGAAAAATACGGTGTCGTTGATCGTGCTGTCAAAGAATATCAAGATTACAAAGCATCAGGCGGCGAAATCATGGGTATGAAAATCAAAGACTTAGTTACCGTCAATGGCGTGAGGGTTGTTCTGGAAGACGGAACATGGGGACTTGTGCGGGCCAGCTCGAATACACCCAATCTGGTTGTTGTCGTCGAAAGTCCTACGTCAGATGAAAATAAAATAGGAATGTTTAGAGAAATTGAGGCGCGTCTGGCAAATTATGATGAAATCGGCGAGTACGATCAGAAAATTTAGATAATTTCTCCTCTTGAGAAACAAGAACTTTACCTTTTCAATCAGGGGCGTATAACAGCGCGCCATGAGCTTCAATATTACAAGACGCCATGCCCTAGGCGCACTTTTGGCAAGCGGAACCGCGGCCTGTACGCCTAAAGGCCCTGAAATCCTCAATTCCGCACGCACGCCTGTCACAGGAACCTTCGCTCACGGCATTGCCAGTGGCGATCCGGAGCAAACCCGTGTCATTTTATGGACCCGTATCACTCCAGAAGACCCTCGCGTCGCTTCCGTTGAAGTAAATTGGGAAGTTTCTAAGCAGGATGATTTTTCAGATATAGTGGCTAAGGGAACTTTTCCGACAAGTGCTGTCCGTAATTGGACCGTTAAGGTGGATGCATCCGGCCTGCGTCCAGGCACTTGGTATTTTTACCGCTTTAAAATAGGTGATGCCGCGTCTCCCGTCGGCCGAACTCGAACCTTACCAGAAGACAACACAAAATCGGTCCGTTTTGCAGTCGTTTCCTGCGCCAACTGGCAACAAGGTTACTTTAACGTCTATGATCACATAGCGCGCGAACAGGCTCAAACAAAACAACCTTTTGATGCGCTCCTGCATTTGGGCGATTATATTTATGAATACAGCGCCGATAAAGTCGCCAGCACTGAAATGGCCGCTAAGGGTCGCCTTCATGAACCGCGTCATGAAATCGTCTCACTGGAAGATTATCGAATACGCCACGCTCAATACCGCTCTGATCCTGCTCTACAGGCTTTAACAGCTCAAATGCCTATGATTGCGATTTGGGATGACCATGAGAGCAGTAATGACAGCTGGAAAGACGGCGCGGAGAACCACACAACAGAAACTGAAGGTGACTGGCAGGCCCGCAAAGAAGCGGCCATGCGCGCCTATTATGAATGGATGCCTGTACGTGACCCCAAGCCCGGTAGAGGACGAGAGTTTTTATTCCGCAAGTTTGAATGGGGTGATCTGGCTACTCTATGCGCCGTTGAAACCCGGCTTCTAGCGCGTGGTGCGCCTATTATTATCGAAGAATATTATGACCTACTAAAACAGGATGGTGGCCTGGAAATCTTTAATCAGGATATCCTGTCTGATCCTTCACGGGATATGCTGGGAAGTCTTCAAACGAACTGGATAGCCGAACAGTTCAAACAATCAAAAAATGATGGAAAACTTTGGCGCGTTTTAGCCAATCAGGTTGTCATGGGTCGTCTTCAAACCCCTGACCTAACCCCCCATGTGGACGAAGATGCTATCTCTGCCATCGAGGCCGAATGGGCCGGTATAAGGGACTTTGTTAATCTGTCGGCTTTTGGCCTGCCTGTTTACCCCGATAGCTGGGACGGATACCCTGCAGCCCGGCAACAACTTTATACCGCTTTGGATAAGGCCGGCATTAATGACATGTTGGTACTCACCGGAGACGCCCATGAATTTTGGGTCAATGACCTGACCGATGATAATGGTGCCAAAATGGGCGCAGAAGTTGGCACAAGTTCTGTATCTTCTGAAACACTGGCGGCCTTCCTAGGAGATGGCGCCCCGGATTATGCTCTGTTGGTGACCCAAACCAATCCGGATGTACGCTATTACAACCCCCTCACCAGCGGCTATGTTGACCTGACGCTATCACGGCAGAAAGCTAAAGTCCGGCTTGTCGGCGTTAATACTGTAACCGAAACGACTTACAGCGCTTTTGAAGCTGCCAATTTTTCAATTGTTCAAAGGGGCGGCAGTCTAAAAGTGACAGATCCTAACGGACTTAACCTGAAACAGCGCGCGCTGTTTCATGGTATAGGCGACTGATTAGGCTGCTTTTTGCTTCAGAAGGCCGCGATTAACCAGGCATTCCGCAATTTGTACTGTATTTAGCGCCGCGCCTTTACGAAGGTTATCAGACACAACCCACATATTCAGCGTATTATCCTGCGTGGAATCCTCCCGGATACGAGACACAAAAGTGGCAAATTCACCAACACATTCAACAGGTGTTACGTAACCCCCATCTTCCTGTTTATCTACCACCATAAGACCCGGGCTCACTCTTAAAAGTTCGCGGGCTTCGTCGGCACTTATTTCATCTTCAAATTCAACATTCACGGCCTCGGCATGGCCAACAAATGTCGGGACGCGTACACATGTTGCCGTCACTTTAATTTTTGGATCAAGAATTTTCTTGGTTTCCGCTTTCATTTTCCATTCTTCTTTAGTGTCACCCCCGTCCATAAAAACGTCTATGTGCGGAATAACATTAAAGGCAATTTGCTTTGTGAAGTTATGAGGCTTTAGCTCATCATTAGAGTAGATACCTTTGGTTTGCAGCCAAAGCTCATCCATGTTCTTTTTGCCGCCGCCAGACACAGATTGGTACGTTGACACCACAACGCGCTTGATCTTGGCCCGATCATGAAGGGGTTTCAATGCAACAACCATCTGAATGGTTGAACAGTTGGGATTCGCAATAATACCTTTTTTGGTAAAACCGGCGACTGCATCAGCATTCACTTCAGGAACAATTAAAGGCACATCAGGATCCATGCGCCAGGCAGATGAGTTATCAATGACAATAGCACCCTCGGCAGCAATTTTAGGGGACCATTCTTTGGAAACCGAACCGCCTGCACTCATGAGAGCAATATCAACTTTGGAAAAGTCAAAATTTTCAAGGTCCTGGCATTTTAATGTCTGATCCCCAAAGCTGACTTCACGGCCAATAGACCGACGAGACGCAACAGCATGTACTTCATCGACTTCCAGATCACTCTCAGCCAAAATCGTGAGCATCTCTGTACCGACATTGCCGGTCGCGCCGACGATTGCGAAAGAATATCCCATAATGACCTCCTATCTGGCATGAAATTGCGCCTAAAATTAGACAGCCGCATGTAAGCGAAAATGTTTTGCGTGTCTATCTTAAATTCAGCGTTTACGTATGCGCCAAAAATAAAGTCCGCCTAATAGTAGAATGAACGCTAAACCGGCTATATCCAATCTCGATAATGGGCCAATCCAGGGTGCCAGCAGTCCGTCCATAGACGCCGGATCAATCGAACCACCGCTTAGTCCAAAGACGGCAAGCCCTATAGCAAAAGCTGCCGTTACGCCGGCAAGTGAAAATACAGCTCTGAAAAAACGGCTATCTTCCTGTGCTGCTTTGCGGCGACGTTCAGCCGCTCTGTTGTGTCGGCGAAACCTGCGTTCAGATATACTGTCGCTACGCCTTTTTTTATTTTCAGTCATCGGAAAACTCTACGGCAATTAAGGACAAAAGTACATCTATCCACTCTGTATAAGAATATAGTCAAATTCTTCAAATATGCTATGAACTGTTATGCGTAACAGTCCGATTATAGTTTTATCAATCCTGATTACAGGGCTCTTCTCGAGTCCGGCAACTGCAGAAAACTTATCTGAAGACACAACCGAATCTCATGGTTATCGTTTATTGTCAGGCGACGAACTTCTTGCCACTCATATGGAAATCACTTTGGAGGGTGTTTATTCGCCGGGCTCTCACAAGCTTTTACCCGATGGATCTCCCGTCACATTTACAGAATTTCACCATAAGAACAGCACGACCACCTACAAACACAGAGGTTATACAAACTACACGTCCAAAGGCGTGTTCATCGTTCAAAAAGACCGGATGTGTTATATGTATAATGATCCACCCAACATTATTGGCAGGTTTTGTTTCTACATTTTCGAAAAAGAAAATTGCTATTATCACTATTTTGCAGGCGCCCCTATGCCCAAGACCAAAGAAGGTTTCGAGAATTGGTCATCCATGGCCTATCGCCGGGAGGATAAACAGACATGTCTGCCCGATTTTACCTAATCGTCTTTGCAGCTTTAATTTACGTATCGGGTTTATCGGATGCCAATGAACCTAAAAGTCCAGAATATAAACGACTAAGCAGTGAACAGATAATGGCGGTTTATGGCGGCCAGGCAATTAATGGCGTCTATAATATGCCTGAGGGCCAAACGCCCATGTCATATCTGGAAATCCATCACGATAACGCAACAACGTCATACGAACATTATGGTGATCCCAGCTACAAAACCAAGGGCGTCTACATCATTGGTAATGACACTATTTGCTACAGTTATAATCATGAGCAGATTACCGGTACACATTGTTTTTATATATTCCAGTCAGGTAATTGTTACTTTCATTACAGCGCCCGGCGTAAGGTACCCGTGACGAAAGAACATTTTGAAACCGGCTGGATTTCTTATGGGTTCAAAAAAGGCACGACTGCGACTTGTGAGCAGGGCATTAGTTAAAAAGGCGTGATTTTCATCACAGGCACTTAATTTTCCGCACTGTACTAGCTCTCCAATTCTAGAAAAATTGGGAGAGTTTAATGAAACATCTATATAAATCTTTGGCAGCAGGCTTATTAGCCTCGACTTTATTTACAACTGACAATGCTCGAGCCGCAGAGTTTGATCTTGATAGCCTGACTTATACCGTCCAAGGCTATGATGCATACCCACCATATTATTCTGCTCAGTGTAGGATCAACTTGCGCGTTTTGACACGTGCGCATCCTTATGGTCGTGATGCACCAAGTAATTACGACTATTTTAAAGTCAAAATTATTGATGGATCAGGGACCGAGTTAGCATCGCGTTTTGGTTCTCGATATGGAACTTATGCCAATCCACGCTGGATATTATGGCGTACTTCAATAATCACTTACCCTACGCCAAATACTAACGGGCCGCTCACATTACAATTTTTTGACACAGATTACGCACGGACTAATGACACATACCAAGATGAGGTAGAACTTGATGCTCAAACTTTGATTGATGCTGGCGGCGGATGTGCTGACCTTGCTCTAAGATTTAACACACCGCCTGTTGCTATGGCAGGAGAAGACATCGACAAAGCCATACCTAATCGAGTGATCACTTTGGACGGAACCGCGTCCTTTGATGAAGATGGCGACACGTTGACTTACAGCTGGACTCAGATCGAAGGCCCAGAGGTTGCCTTAGATGATCCAACATCGGCGACTCCAAGTTTTACATACCCTCCGGGCAGGGCTGACCAAATCCTGGCATTTGCGTTAACAGTCAATGATGGCCAAGCCGATTCTGAGGAAGCTGATACGGTAATCGTAACACATAATGGCCGCTCTCACGGGCAACATAGCCGATAATTTATCAATAAAAAAACCCGGCTCAACGGCCGGGTTTTTTCTAATTTTTAGCTCAAGCTATTTCTTTTTAGCTTCGCCCTTTTTACGGGTCGCTTCGATACCGCGTCCAGTAGTCCGCTCAGCAATACGAGCCGATTTACCGCGGCGCTCACGCAAGTAATAAAGCTTAGCACGGCGAACTTTACCCTTACGCTTAACTTGGATCTCTTCAACAAGCGGTGAGTAAACCGGGAATACCCGCTCTACACCCTCACCGTAAGAAATTTTACGAACTGTAAAACTCTCATTCAGGCCTTTACCAGAACGGGCTATACACACCCCTTCAAAAGCCTGAAGACGTGTCCGGTTACCCTCAGTAATCCGCACTTGCACGATCAGAGTATCACCAGCTGAAAAATCAGGAATAACCTTACCGGATTCCAGTAAGCGGGCTTCTTCTTCTTTATTCAAAGTTTCAATCATGTTCATGACCGTCTCCTTTTGCCTTATAGGCCTTATATAAATCAGGCCGTCGGGCCTTGGTTATGACTTCTTTTTGGGTCTGCTGCCACGCGGCAATCTTTTTATGATCACCGGAGAGCAGAACCTCCGGAATTTTCCGGTTTTCCCATTCTCTTGGCCTCGTATAGAGCGGATACTCCAAAAGACCATCTTCAAAACTCTCCTCGTCTGCGCTGCTCGCATCCCCTAGGACGCCGGGCAGAAGCCGCACACAAGCTTCCAGCATAGCCATTGTTGCTACCTCGCCACCGGCCAGTACGAAGTCGCCAATGGATATTTCTTCCATCTGACGCGCTTCTATGACCCGCTGGTCAAGGCCTTCAAACCGCCCGCAAAACACAATAACACCCGGACCGGCCGCCAGCTCTTTGACACGCTTTTGTGTCAATGGCGTCCCGCGCGGGGTCATATAGATTATAGGGCGGCCCATCTGGGCCACGCTATCGATGGCGGCTGCAGCTATATCCGGCTTTATGACCATTCCTGGTCCGCCGCCTGCAGGGGTGTCATCGACATTGCGGTGCTTATTAGCAGCAAAATCTCGTATGTCTACTGTTTCTAGCCCCCAAATTCGATTCTTTTCAGCCGTTCCAATGATGGATTGGCCCAGAATCCCCGGAAATGCGTCCGGAAACAGGGTTAAGACGCTAGCACGCCACATATCAGGGCCATTTTCAGACATTTGGGGCATATAGAGGGTTTAAAGCCCGAATCCAAGCTTTCTAGTTCTTAAGCTCTTTTAAAGCGGCAAAAGGATTGCTGGCCGCCGGGTCATCATCACCACCATCTGTATCTGGTAGAATAAGACCGTGATTGAGCGGGCCATTCCCCTGCCCCAATCCTGGCGCGGATCGGATCGCTTCAAAAACAAATTCACGAGCCGTATTGACCGCTTCATCCAGTGGCGCGCCCAGCGCCATCGAAGCTGCAATAGCACTGGCCAGCGTACAACCTGTACCGTGTGTATGCTTAGACCTGATACGCGGCGCGGTCATAACTGCGTTCTCATCTTCTGAAACCAGCATATCTACAACCATAGAGCCATCAAGATGTCCGCCCTTCATAACAGCCGCATACGCCCCAAGATCGATCAGGACCTGTCCAGCTTTACCCAGATCATCAACGTCATCAATTTCAATACCTGTGAGGATTTTAGCTTCAGGCACATTTGGCGTAATCACATCAGAAATAGGAATGAGAAGTTCTTTGAGCGCGCGAACGGCACCATCTTCGAGCAGTTTATCCCCGCTCGTCGCGACCATAACTGGATCCAGCACCACATAGGCCTGCTCATCTTTAACTTCATCAGCCACAGCCCGGATAATCTCTTCATTGGCCAGCATGCCGATCTTGATAACATCTGCGCCAATATCATCGAGGACAGACCGAATTTGAGCCCGGACCATATCCACTGAAAGCGCCTCGACCTTTTGTACGCCTAGCGTATTTTGTGCTGTCACAGCTGTAATCGCGGTAGCCGCATAAGCACCTAAAGCTGCACAAGTTTTGATATCAGCTTGAATGCCGGCACCGCCGCCAGAATCCGATCCCGCAATGATTAAAACGCGGCCAACGTCATTATCATCCATCCTGTATCGACTCCCAAATTTTCAGCGCTTGTGCCGTTTCCTGAACATCATGAACCCTAATGATATCCGCTCCGTTTTCAGCGCCCCAAAGCGCCGTAGCAACAGAGCCTCCAAGACGGTCATCAACTTTGGAACCATCAATTTTACCCATATAGCTTTTGCGCGACGCGCCAAGTAAAACAGGGCAACCTATATCTCTAAAAGTTGAGAGATGACGCAAGATCGCCAGATTGTCCTCAAGGCGTTTACCAAATCCAATCCCCGGATCGATGGTGATATTTTCCATCTTAACGCCTGAGGCCACCGCTACAGCCACACGGGTTGATAGCCAGAGTTTAATTTCACCGAGTACGTCTTCATAGGACGGATTATCCTGCATCGTCTCAGGCGCTCCTTGTGCGTGCATTAATATCACCGGACAGCCAAGCCTGGCAGCGACATCCACTGACTCTTCATCATAGGTAAGCGCAGACACATCATTCCAGATATGCGCTCCAGCCTTGATAGCCGTTTCAGCAACTTCTGCCTTGCGGGTATCAATAGAAATTTGCGCTTGAATGTCTTTTTTCTTCCAAGAAGCCGCCAACTTCTTAATGATTGGGATAGTACGTTTAATCTCTTCGGCAATAGTGATTGTCTCAGCACCTGGACGCGTACTCTCACCACCAATGTCGATAATATCCGCGCCGGCCTCAACCATTTTTGTTGCCAGCTTAACAGCAGCGCTTACACTTTTAACTTTGCCCCCGTCTGAGAAACTATCAGGCGTGACATTTAATATGCCCATAACCTGTGGGCGTTGAAAGTTTGGACGAGTCCCCATAATTGTCCCTATCGCGCCCGCAAATTGTGCGCAAGAGCCTGACAACCATCAAATTCAAGCCTCGTTATAACCAAAATGCTAAAACCAGCTAAAATACAGGTTATGATTCCGGTTGAGCCTTACCAATAGTAGGGCCGCTTGTTGTCGGAACAGCTGACAAGGTGGGCTTGCCCGCCGCATTTGGACGCTTGGGCTTGATATCGTCTTCGAGCAGATTTTTAATCTCGTCTCCTGTCAACGTTTCATACTCCAAAAGCGCTTCAGCCAGAGCCACCCAATGCTTCTTTTTCTTTTTGAGGATTTTAGTTGCTGTCTCATGAGCTTCAGTTACAAACCGCTTAATTTCGGATTCGATCATGCTAGCAGTTTCCGGGGAAATCGCAGATCCACGGCCGATACCAGGATGAAAGCTGTTACTGTCGGTATTCTTATAGGCAATCGGGCCAACTTCATCAGATAAACCCCACTCGGTAACCATAGCGGTGGCAATACGTGTGACCTGTTCAATGTCTGATGACGCTCCAGAAGTGACTTTGTCATACCCAAATTTGATCTCTTCGGCTGCACGTCCCCCCATAGCCATAGCCATACGAGCGATCATTTCTTCGCGACTTTGCGAAATCTGATCCCGCTCCGGCATATATTGCACCATGCCCAGTGCACGCCCACGAGGAATAATAGTAGCTTTGTGGATCGGTAAGGATCCCGGCATATTAAGACCTACAATAGCGTGTCCGGCTTCATGATAGGCAGTCATCTGCTTTTCTTCTTCGCTCATTGCCAATGTACGACGTTCAGCGCCCATCATGACTTTGTCACGGGCGTCCTCAAACTCTCGCAAGTTTATCTTACGCTTGTTCCGGCGCGCTGCCAGAAGCGCAGCCTCATTAACCAGGTTAGCTAAATCGGCCCCTGAAAAGCCCGGCGTACCTTTTGCAATATATTTTACATCAACGTCAGCAGCCATTGGCTTTCCGCGCATGTGAACCTGTAAAATTTTCTCGCGTCCTGCAATATCCGGATATGGCACTTCGATTTGTCGGTCAAAACGACCAGGGCGCAATAGAGCCTTATCCAGAACGTCAGGACGGTTAGTCGCCGCGATAATGATCACGCCTTCTTTACCGTCAAATCCGTCCATCTCAACCAAAAGCTGGTTCAAGGTCTGCTCGCGTTCCTCATGACCGCCCGATGTCCCAACACCGCGGTGACGGCCAACGGCATCAATCTCGTCGATGAAGATAATACATGGCGCATTTTTGCGGGCATCTGCAAACATATCCCGAACACGAGACGCACCCACACCGACAAACATTTCAACAAAATCCGAACCGGAAATGGTGAAGAACGGCACTCCTGCTTCGCCAGCAACAGCACGTGCAAGCAATGTTTTACCTGTGCCGGGAGGGCCAACAAGCAGAGCGCCTGTTGGAATTTTAGCCCCAAGACGTGTAAATTTTGTCGGATCACGCAGGAATTCAACGACCTCTTTGAGATCTTCTTTGGCGCTTTCAACGCCGGCCACATCATCGAAGGTGACTTTGCCTGAGGGTTCATTCAGCAGTTTTGCACGCGACTTACCAAAGCTCATAGCGCCGCCGCGACCGCCACCTTGCATAGAACGCATAAACATCAAAGTGACACCGATAATCAGCAAAAGCGGTAATGCGTTGATCAAAAGTGACATCAAAGGACTGGTTGTTTTCACATCCGCGTAATCATATTCAACCCCTGCCTCGTCAAACATTTCGCCAGCACGGTCTTCAATACGCGACGTATTGGCTTTATATTTTTTACCATCAGATGTTTCACCTGTGATAAGGCCGCCTGCCTCATCAATTTGTGCCGTTTTGATTTCTCCGGCGCTGACCATTTCTTCAAGCTCAGAATATGAATACTTATTCTCAGTCGCAGCCTGGAAAGAATTCTGAGACACTGAAATCATCACAATAAACATTGTGATAACCAAAGCCCACATAGCCAAATTACGCATATTATTGTTGTTCATAGCTGTTCCTGTCCGCAAGAGGCGCGAAATTACTTATACCATATAGGAAGGGTCTTAATAAAGTTAAGTCTTGTCGCAGCTCTTTGGTGAGTTTTTTTCAGTCAAATTCATATCACCAACCCTATGATGCAAACGGCGGGCCACTAGAGACGTAATTCTCACGCCTTTAGACGGCCTAAGTCCGATATTTGAAATAACATTACCATCTTTTATCACGACTGGGTGACTCCCGGCAAAAGCCTGAACCGGTAAATTGAAAATAAGGTTATGATTTGTGTCCCCTGATAGCTCCATTATGCTGGGATAGAGACGCCGCGCTTGTGCAAAGGTCATAAGTTCCCCCCCCGCTCCCTCCGCGGTGACTTCAAATCGTCCATCCCAAATAACAGACTGTCCAGCCGAAACTGATTGTGCTTCAACAGCAGGGTTATTGCTGCGACCTTTGTAAGCAGCCGGATCTCGTCCGACGCAAAGCCGATGATCTTCGGCAATAACTAACGCACCGCCTAAGGTTTGACCCTTAAAGTCAGGCTGAGAGACAGCTGACATCAAATTTAGGATTTTTCTTTTCTCGACCGGGCCACCCGTCCCGCTTGCAGCTCTTACAATACATTCCCATAATCGCGGCGGCAGAGCACCGTAAATGCGAATTAGGCCGTTCTCATCGATTTTAACTCGTTCATGAGTGAGATGAACAAGTCGTTGTTTTTCAAGTGCAAGGCCGTTTTGAAGAAATGTTGAGGTTCTATGCAGATGTCTGGCAAGCGCGGGTTTTCCCGCAAGGTATTTCCGCGCACGAATTCTTTCAAAGCTTTCATTCTGGTTAGATGGGTCTTCGATCCAGTTTAAATTATTTTGCCTGTTATAGGCCCGCAGCTCTGTTCGGCTCACAGATAATAATGGCCGTAAAAGCGTTACGCCTGCCAAATGCGGCCAAAGCGGCGCATAAATACTAGGCATCATACCCGCCGCCCCGCGCCAGCCTGTCCCTTTATCATATCGCATCAACAAGGTTTCGGCCTGATCATCCTTTGAATGTGCGGTCAGCAAAAATTCTACTCCGACATCTCGGCAAACCTGTCCCATTAATGCATAACGCGCCGTCCTTGCTTTTTCCTGAATACCTGTGGACACGCCATCATGTGTCCAGTGCAATATCCGAGTTTCCAGACCCAAGCTTTCTGCCCATAGCTTGGCCGTTTCAGCCTCTTGGTTCGACCCAGTTCGCAGGGCATGATCGACAATGAGGATTAAGGGTTTCTGAGACAGATTTCGGCACATATGAACAAGTGCAGTGCTGTCACCGCCGCCTGAAAATGCAATAGCCAGACGCGTGTCTGGCAAGGTTTTAAGAATAAGTTTGAGCCTTTCGGCGATTAGCATCCCGTTCGGGCCTGCTCGGTGCGGACCTTTTCACGAAGCTCGGCTGAAGCGCCTGGGAACTGAACCGGAAAACTATCTAAGGCCTGACAACTCTCAGTTTTCTTTCCAAGTTCACGCATAGAAGCTGCGAGCCGAATTAAAGCCTCCGGAGCCTTAACCCCCTGGGGGTCCTTCCTCATAGAGGTGATATAGGCATCAGCCGCGTCGGCGTAACCACCTTTCACGAAATAGGTTTCACCTAACCAATAACTGACTTCTCCAGAGTTAGCGGCATCAGGCGAAATCGCAAGATAAGTTTTAAAGTCCGACTGCGCGCCTGTGAAATTGCCTTCATAAAGCTTTTGTTTGCCCTGTTCAGGCAGATTATCAAGATTGGGATATGCTTGTGCAGGAGCGGACCCTCCGGGATAAGAGCCTACGGGGATTTCAACATCGCGGCTTACGGGCGCTGACGGAACATTTGAAGGCTGGTTAGGATCTACTATCCCTGTAATTGCCCCGTAACTATCCGTTACCGGGCTTCCATCATAAACCGTTGTTGATTGTGGTTGTACAGTCACACTCTGTTGTCTGGAACGCTCAGAACTCACCAGATCGACTGCATCCAAATGTAAACGCATACGATCTTCGAGCGCTTCTAATGAACTAATATCCTCGTTGAGTGCTGTAATTTCAGCTTTTAGATTATTACGCTCGAAACGCAGCTGCTCAATTTCGCCGGTCAGGCTACGCTGCTCGGCCTCTAGCGCATCCATACGCTGCATGAGTTGTTCTGCCGCCGGGTCACCGGTTAACATACGGCTTTCCAGACGCGATAACCGCTCAGCCAAAGCCGCATTTTGAGCTGCTAATTCTTTTTTACTTTGCGCCAAAGCAGGCCCAGAGACGAAGATGGCGATCAGAAAAAACAAAACAATTTTACGCATAATAATCCACATAACGTGCAAATAGTTTCCGGTCACCTAACACCCGCAGTGCTTTTGCAGTTAGCCAATACTGCCAGACATTAGGTTAGTATGAGAATTCCGATTACGGGACCATCCCTCTTCATTTGAACGCGGATCGATTGGACGTTCTTTTCCATAAGATACAGTAGTCAATCGATTAGGAGAAACCCCCTGACTGACCAAAAAGGCTTTCACACTCTCTGCACGTCGCGCGCCCAGAGCCAGATTATATTCGCGCGTACCGCGCTCATCCGCATTGCCCTCGATCACAGCCGTAACAGTGGAATATGTTTGCAGCCAACTGGCCTGACGCCGCAATGCGTCACGCGCTTCACTGGATAGATCATATTGATCATATCCAAAATAGACACGAGCTTCACCGCCCGATTGATATAGAAAGTCATCCAGAGTACCCGGTGTCGGGCCTTGAAAAATCGGCCCTTGCGATTGCGGAGCTGTCTCAACAACTGGTCGCGGCGATTGCACGACTGGCGCAGGGGCCGGAACAATGGGCGCCTCTGCAACAGGTGTTGGATCTGGTAACTCCTCAGGCGTCGTCTTACAGCCAGCAAGACCTATGGCTGTTCCCGCAATTAATAGGATCAATCTTATCTTCATTAGTCGTCTCCCTATCCGGGTTATATTTATTATAGCACCCTACTTCACCAAACTCTACTATGCGAATCAAGCGAAACAGGCTGCAATAGCCATTATATTTTTGTCATGGTCTTTAAAAATTAGGTCAGAATTATGGCAATAAAGGTGACCATGCAGGGTCAGATGCGCGGCCAGGCGTCGAAACTTTACGTAAATTCCGTCCCGTTAAATCAACAGACCATAATTCACTTTTGCCCCGCTCACCGCGGGTCTCGCGGCTGAAAATTATGACACGACCATTGGGTGACCAAGTCGGGCTTTCATCCAGAAAACTTTCCGTTAAAATGCGCTCACCACTCCCGTCAGGATTCATGACGCCTATAGCAAACTTGCCGCCCTTACTTTTGACAAAAGCGATTTTATCTCCTCGAGGCGACCAGACAGGTGCAGAATAACGGCCTTTTCCAAAGCTGATACGTTTTGCGTCTCCCCCTTTGGCGCTCATCACATAGAGTTGTGGTGACCCGCCTCTGTCAGAGTTAAAGACCAGCTGGCGTCCATCCGGGGAAAAGCTTCCCGAGACATCAATTGCTGGGGACGTTGTCAAGCGACTAGTTGAACGTGATGTCAAATCCATAAGATATAAATCGCTATTGCCTTTTTTCATCAGGCTCAAAACCATTGACCGTCCGTCAGGAGAAAAACGCGGTGCAAATGTCATACTTGGGAAATTACCTAACAATTCCCGGCGGCCTGTTTCTATGTCCAGGACATAAACTTGTGGCACAACACTTTCATAGGACATGTAAGTGATCGTCTGACTATTTGGGGAAAAACGCGGTGTCAGAACGATATCTGCTCCGGATTGAAGATATTGCGCATTAGCGCCATCCTGATCCATAATTGCCAGACGTTTACGACGATTAGTTTTCGGCCCTTTTTCGTCTACGAAAACGATGCGGGTATCAAAATAGCCTTCTTCACCCGTGAGTTTTTTGTAGATACTATCGGCAACTTTGTGAGCTGTACGGCGCCATTGCTGCGGCGTAGCAGAAAACCTAAACCCGGCAATTTGCTCACCTTTTATGACGTCCCATAAACGGTATTCGACCCGCATACGATTAGGGCCTTCCATAACCACACGTCCTGACACCAAAGCATCAGCCTTGATGACGCGCCAATCCGCGAAAACTGGTTTGTAATCAATATTTGTTTGGGTCTCCAGAAAACTGTCTGGCGATAAAGACTTAAATATGCCTGAACGCTCCAGATCGTCCCGAACGACTTGAGCAATTTGTGCTCCAATATCTCGGCCACTAGTATCCGCAGAAATAAAGTCAGGGACCGCGATGGGTAATGGCTCAAGGTTACCTTGCGTAATATCAATACTAAGCTGCGCTTTGGCCGAGGTGGAAAGAGCTCCCAAGAGAACCACAACCACCAATATCAGTTTCACATAAATTTTCATAATTCAGAATTCCGGTATGAAACGTAAGGTCATATCCTGCCAATGGCTATACTTTTCTGCAGGCAGAAAATCATAAGGACCACATCGCTGAACGGCGTTAACGGCGCGGCGGGCGGCAATTGGCATAAAGCTATTTGTACTTGACGCAACTTTGCCAGGATCGGCAAGCTCTGCAGATACGACCACTCCATCAGCACGAAGGGCTACGCGAACCTCAACCATCAATTCAGAAGGGTTTTTGGCATCTGCTGGTATTCGCCAACATTCATACATTTTTTGGCGCAGCGCATCAATTTCACTGAGTGTTAAAGCGGAGCCCTCACCGACAGCCGCCTGAGATGTTTGTGAATAAACATAAAAATTCTCTTCGGATTGCAGGCTGCGCTGCTGTCCCACTTCAGGCTGCGTTTCGCGAGTTCGGTCTATCACGGCCGCAAATCGGTCGAGGTCAAAACTTGGCGCTTCCGGTTCAGTAGGTTCTACAGAAATTTCTACCTCAGCAACTTTGTCGGGAGAAGTTTGCGGTTCATCTGGTATAGTTTGCTCCGGTATGACAACGGCGTCATCTTGATCCTGCGCATTTTCCATTGGCGTTTCCAAAGTCATCGGCAGTTCAGGCACGGGCTCTGGTTTGGGCGAAGGCCTTTTCACACTCGCGCGTACGTTAGTAATTTCCGAAATTGTCGCAATCTGCACTGGTATGATCTCTGGCTGATTTTCCAGAACCGGAGCTCTAGATAAAACAATCCAGCCTCCAAACAGAAAGAGTATATGCAAACTCAGCGATATAGGCCAACCGAACCGCATATTTTACTCTTTAATTGGCTCCGTCACCAATCCAATATTGGTAAAGCCAGCCTCGTTAATTCGGGACATTACCAGCATGATATCCTCATGTCGTGTATTAGCATCGCCCCGCAGATAAATACGCTCTTCAAAGCCATTTCCGGCAATTGCTGATAGTTTATCGACAAGATCGTCCAGCGTGACAGCATTATCCAATAGGAAAACGCCGCCATCCTGCTGAATTGTAATCATCAACGGGTCTTTATTAACTGGAAGCGTCGTCGCGTCGGTCTTTGGCAATGTCACATCGACACCCGACAAAAGATCCTTTGCAGTCATCATGAAAATTAACAACAGAACCAACATGACATCAACGAGCGGAGCGATATTGATTTCAGAATTCAATCGGCGTCCCCGGCGCCCACGCCTGCGAGATGCTGTCTGTAGCGACATACCCATATCAACTGCCTTTAGTCAGTTTGCGGGACAGGATAGCTGACAACTCATCTGCATATCCCTCAAGACGGCCCGCATAACGATCCAGTTCATTCGTAAAAATATTGTAGAAAATAACAGCAGGAATAGCGGCAACCAAACCGAGAGCCGTCGCAAACAGCGCTTCTGCAACACCAGGTGCAACTACGGAAAAATCAGCAGATTGCATTTCTCCAACGGCTCTGAAAGAATTCATAATCCCCCAAACCGTCCCAAAAAGTCCGATAAACACTGACGATGACCCAATTGTCGCCAAAACGGTCATACCACGCTCTGCCTTGGTGAGTTCCCGGTTCACAACCAGGTTCATAACCCCGTTAATCCGCTGCTGAGCACTGATCATAGCACCATCACCACGCATATTTGCGCCTTTGCTTTCTTCCCATTCCCGCATAGCAGCTGAAAACACTCGGGCCATAGGGTCGCGCACGTCGCCAGCGAGACCAGATGATAAATCCTCTAATGTCCGGCCAGACCAAAAAGTTTCTTCAAACTTATCCGCACGGCCTTTTAAAAGACGAAAAGTTATAAGCTTATCAATCGCTATAGCCCATGACCATAATGAGGCCAGCAACAGTAAAACCATCACGGCCTTTACGACCCAACTGGCCTGTGTGAACAGGGATAAAAAGGAATAATCCCCACTGGCCAAAATCAACATTGGCTCTACAGCCATATTCAGCATCGTCATTCTTTTTACCTATTCTGCTTGATATCTTTTTGGCATGTTATAACGCTTCGGGCTAATTAACAGTATTTAAGGTAAATTTCTGCAATAAAGTCTTAACTATATTTCCAACAATGCCCATAATTGTGACTGGAATATGTCCAGTAAAGACACAAATTAGACAAACTCACCTTTCAAAAGGCCGTTAATAGAGAAGGAAACTGCCATGTATAAGAATACCCCTTTGATTCTAGGCGCTCTCATAGCGTTATCGGCTTGTAAAACAACGCCCGAACCTGAAGCTGAAACCGTTGAAATTCAAATTGACCCGGTTCTCACCTGCACGCCGATTTCAATGTTGCAAAAGGTTGTTATCCCAGAAGAAACGGAAACCTATACGGCTATCACTATGATAGACAACCCACCATATGAACCCATTGAGCGCAAAGAAACAATAACGCGTGTCGTAAAAGAAGCGCAAATTATCTATGTCGACTCAAACGGACGCGAAGTGCTGGACGTTTGTAGCGATGAAATTCCCGTAACGGAAAGCTCATCCGCGCCCAAAGGCTAGTATGCTGATACTAAGCCTATTATTATTCTGCGCGACCGGTTTTTCCGAGAGTGTGCATAGTTGTTTGGCGGCGTTCAATTGACATTTTAGCACCCGTAATGTGCTTTTCACCCCGGGCAGGATCTATGGAAAGATAGAAAATCCGCTTCTGTTCAGCCCGCGATCTTGCCAATGAGTCTAAAATCATAGCGGCCGTAAAGGTCATCATAGCACCCAATAGCAGCGTCATACCCATAATCCAGGTTGGAAACCGCTCAACAAGACCCGTTTGAAAATATTCAATCACAACCGGTATGATAAATGCCATACTGGCCAGGAAAAGACCTGTACTGATTGCACTAAAGAATGTGAATGGCCGGGTTTCTTTGACAAGCGTAAAAATCATCCGCAATATCTTGAAACCATCGCGGAAGGTAGAAAGCTTACTTTCGGACCCCTCTACGCGCCGACCATACTCGCATTCCATTTCAGCAACCGGCAATCGTAAAACAGAGGCATGAACTGACATTTCAGTTTCAATCTCAAAACCAGGGCTCTCAGCCGGGAAGCTTTTGGCAAAACGGCGGTTAAACACACGGTAGCCAGAGAAAATATCGGTAAAGTCAGTACCGAAACAAAACTGATAAATCCGGTTAAACAGATCATTCCCAAAGGCATGACCTTTACGGCCTGCATCTTGTTTCACATCTTTTCGAGTTCCGACAACCATATCCAAACGATCGTGGATTAACTTGGATATTAAAGCAGGTGCTGCGGATGTATCATAAGTTCCGTCACCATCGGCCATGATATATATATCGGCCTCAATATCAGAGAACATTTGCCTCACGACATTACCCTTACCCTGACGCGGGCTTGGAACGACTATAGCGCCGGCTAATACAGCCTGTTGCGCTGTCTCATCTGTGGAATTGTTGTCATAAACGTAAATTTTTGCGCTTGGCAGCACCCGGCGAAAGTCTAAAACAACACCTGCAATAGCCTGTTCCTCATTATAGCACGGCAGTAAGACTGCGATCGAATAATCTTTAAAGTCCACTTTTCACCCCATTATTGTTATGGCTTCAATAAATCTTAATGTGGTTAAGTTTACGTTTCCAAATATCACTTTTTGGGAAATATATCATGAATCGACCTAGCATACACCCAAACTATGCTTTTTGGGCCGTTTACGCATTACTTGTCTGTCTCATTCTTATACAAGCTACGGTGCTTGGCGAAGTCGGTAAAATTGCTGCAGATGACGACGACAGCATGCGTTTAATGCAAATACGTGATTTTTATCTGGGTGGACAAAGCTGGTTCGACACGACCCAGTACAGGATGGGTAGCATAGATGGCACACCTATGCATTGGTCAAGATTGGCCGATATTCCTGTGCTTGTGCTTATAGGTATTTTTGATCTTTTTCTGCCTTATGCAACAGCCGAAGCGATTGCTATTTCTTTATGGCCACCCCTCAGCACTGGACTTGTTCTTGGGGGTGTTTTTACAGGCGCAAAAAACCTAGGGGGCGTGCGCGCTGGTTGGTGGGCTTTGATTATTACTGCCATCTTTATGCTGACCCATTACCGCTTTGCTCCTGGAGCCATTGACCATCACAACCTGCAAATAGGCCTGCTGAGTTTAGCAATAGGATTTGCTATAGATCCGAATTGCAGTCCTAAGTCACTACTTATCAGCGGCATATGCCTTGGACTATCTTTTGCCGTAGGGGCGGATATATACATCCTAGGTGCTGCCATATCTGGATTTGTCGCTTTACATTGGTTGACGAAAGGCAAATCAACTCAAAAAGGCATCATCGCTTTCAGCATCGGCCTAGCCGCAACATTGTCCATAAGCTTTCTCGCTGTTATTCCGCCAAGCAATTATTATGATATTCATTGCGACGCTTTATCTTTTATAACAGTTGCAACAGGTGTCACTGGCAGCCTAGGTCTCGCGCTGAACGCAAAATTTTTGTCCGGCACATCTATAAAAATACGACTGACAGGCCTCATAGTTTTAGCAATAATTTGCGCAATGCTCCTTTTATTGCAAGCTCCTCAATGCCTTACTAACCCCCTTAGCGACCTACCTGTTGAAGTTAAAAAATTATGGCTTGAGAATATTATAGAAGCCCAGCCTTTGCTGGCCAACCCTGAAACGCGGTGGACCTTGGCTCCAGCCGCTCTCGGAGGAACATTTGTAGCAGCGATAATAAGTTTATTCAAAATTTCAAAAACCAAAAACCCTGTCCCGTATGGTCTGTTCTTAGGCCTATTTGTGATCCTTGCAGGACTCTCACTATATCAAATTCGTTTTTATGTTTTCGCACAAGTATTTTCGCTTATCGTACTGGGGGCCTGGATCGCTGAATTGCATGCAAAGAAAACTGAGCGCCCCGATAAAGTTCATCTTGCTTATATTGGCGCGCTGACTTTAGCTGTACCGGCTTTTTGGGCTTTACCTGGAATTCTGTTTAGCCCTGAACCTGAACCAGATTTTGAAAATTCCCTTCAAAAAGCAAAAAATTGTTATTCAGAAGAAGTGTTGGGTTATATGAAATCATTACCAAAAGGCCGTTTCGTCACAACGGAAAATGGGACACCTCATATTTTGCGAGAAACACATCACAGCGGGCTATCTGGAAATTACCATCGCAATGTAAATGGGATTGCTAAAACCATTCAAATATTCGCGGGTGATAATTCCCTAGAAAATTTAGCGCAGGAACAGATAGATTATGTTCACTTCTGTTCTGCCACAGGCGAAAGCGAGACTTTAAAAAACCACAACCCAGATGGATTAATGGGGCAGCTCATGGATGGAGAAATTCCAGGCTATCTCACACCCCTTAAAACATTAGAGGACGGTACCGTAACAATATTCAAAGTTACTCAGCGTTAAAGTTTTCGCGGAGAATAAATTTTTGAACTTTCCCCGATGCCGTACGCGGAAGTTCACTCACGATACGCAAGTGGTTTGGGTGTTTAAACTTCGCCAGCTGCGTGGCCACATGTGCTTGAACTTCAATAAGCTCCAACTCAGATCCTTTGTTTAAAGCCGCATATACACAGCCAGTCTCACCGAATTTATCACAAGGCACACCAATGACGGCGGCCTCTCTGATTTGAGGCATTTGGAACAGCACATTTTCAATTTCAGCCGGATAGACATTTTCCCCGCCTGAAATATACATGTCTTTCACTCGGTCTTCGATATAAATAAAGCCGTTCGCGTCCATGCGCCCTATATCACCTGAACGGAACCAGCCATCAACGAAGCTTTCCGCATTGGCATCAGGGCGGCGCCAATAACCCGGCGTAACACAGGCGCCTTTAAACCATATTTCCCCCGGTACATTCGGGGCGCAGGTTTTACCGCTCGCATCAACGATCCGAATACGTGAATGTATTCCGCTTTTGCCAGCGGACCCAACTTTTTCCGGAATGAATTCTTTGGTCAACATACAGCCAACAGCCGCTGTTTCTGTCATGCCATAGCCTTCCTGTATAGTAACGCCCTTTTCCATCCACCACTTGACCAACTCAACCGGCACTGCTTCAGCGCCGCATAGCGCAATTTTAATTCGGGAGAAATTTATATCCTCAACATTGGGCATGGCTTTCAATGCATTATACGCCGCAGGCACCATGAATAATGTTGTGACTTGAAACGTATCATTATCAATTGCTGATAACGTCAAGGCAGGATCAAACATGCGCATGATCACTGTCGTTGCGCCGATCCAAATCGCCGGTAAAGCCGTTACGTTTAATCCTCCGATATGGAATAACGGCATATTCGATAATGACACATTATCAGCTTCAGGCTTGGCGGCACTTACAGCTGATGCGTTTGAAAAATACATCATGCCATGCGTAATTATCACGCCTTTAGGCGTTCCTGTTGTGCCGGAAGAATACATTAACATGCATTGATCTTCGAGATTTTGATCAATCATGTCATATATTGGCTCCACCTCGGCCAGCAGGTTTTCATATTCACTATCGCCACCCATGCCATCGGTCAGCACCCAATCCTTGACGCAACAATTCCCTTCGAGGGCATCCTTAATCATTGTAAATGGGCTATCGACCAAAACCAGAGATGTTTCAGAATTTTCTAAAATAAACTTCAACTCAGGCGGTGTCAGGCGAAAATTGAGGGCAACACAAATAGCGCCAATGCGCCAGCACGCAAATATGAGCTCCATAGTATCCGTAGAATTAAGTGTTAAATAGGCAACTCTATCGCCCTTATTTATGCCTTTTGCCCTTAGCATAGCGGCGCAGCGGCCGACCCGCTCATCCATTTGAGCATAAGTGAAGTTCCGTCCGCTAGGAAGTTCGCGCATGGCAACTTTGTCGGGCGTAGTATAGGCGTAATAATTGACCCAGTCTGTGACGGCGTATGACATTCAGCGGCTCCCCATATGCAATTTGTTTTATAGGTCATGAAAATCAGACCCTCCACCTAGAGTCAAGCCGTGACAGCGTAGCTCATGGAAATATGATCCATAAACTCCCATATTATCTTCATGATAGATATGAACGATCCGATTTATGTCTTTGACGGGAACTGCGTGCTTTGTTCACGAGCTGTGCAGTATGTACTGAGACATGAAAATCAGCCGGACATGAAGTTTGTTGCAATCAAAAGCCATTTAGGGCGCAAAATTGCCCGACAACACAATGTGGATCCGGACGATCCGCACACATTTATTTATCTTGAAGACGGTAAAGCCACATTTTCATCGGATGCGGGATTTGCAGTCTTGAAAAAAGTCGGTGGCCCTATGGCATTTCTACGGATCGCCCGCATCCTCCCCCGGGTAATCAGAGATTGGATTTATTATCGCATCGCCCGTAACCGCTATAAAATGTTTGGGCGGTTAGAGACCTGTTATGTTCCAACACCCGAATCGCGAGCCAGATTTGTACTAGAATAACTAAGCAGATTTTTCTGCCCGCAAACTGATTAGCGCCTCGGTTGATGGATCATGCTCACCCGATCCGCCATCAAATTCTTTGAGTATAGAATTTGCCAATACCTTACCAAGCTGAACGCCCCATTGGTCAAAAGAGTTCACCCCCCAAATGATGCCCTGCACAAAAACTTTATGTTCATATAGAGCAATCAAATGCCCTAGTGCGAAAGGCGATAACTCATCCAGCGTAATCGTAGTGGACGGCCTGTTTCCAGGGAAAGTTTTTTGCGGCGCGAGAACTGCCCTGTCTGCCTTGCTTACACCTGCCGCCATCATTTCTTCTTTAACTACGAATTCGGACTTACCGATCATCAAAGCTTCACTTTGGGCAAAACAATTGGCGAGCAAGGCTTTATGATGCTCTGGCCGGGCTTCATGGTCTTTCAGAACTGCCACAAAATCCACTGGCGCGCCCGGCGTGCCTTGATGCAGCCACTGGAAAAAAGCGTGTTGGCCATTCGTGCCTTCATCGCCCCAAATTATGGGACAGGTCAGGCCTGTGTCGCCGCCCTCACGGGTCTTGGATTTGCCGTTACTCTCCATTTCAAGCTGCTGTAAAAAGGCCGATAGTTTTCTAAGACGTCTGGCATACGGAATAACCGCAACAGAACTATAGCCCAATACATTGCGGTTCCACACCCCTGTCATGGCCATCATAACGGGCAGGTTTTTCTCAAATGGCGCATCCCGGAAATGCGTGTCCATGGCAGCGGCGCCTTTGAGAAATTCGTCAAACGCATCAGAGCCATAAGCTATTTGAAGGGACAGGCCTACAGCTGACCAGACCGAATAACGTCCCCCAACCCAATCCCAGAAGTCAAAGATTTGATCACTGGCTATGCCAAACTTTTCTGCTCCATCCCGATTAGCCGTCACAGCAATAAAATTTGCTCCGGCCTTTTCGCCAAGTTTGGCTGCAAGCCAATCCCGCGCCGCTTCGGCGTTCATGCGGGTTTCCTGGGTCGTGAATGATTTAGATACAACGATAACCAGTGTTGTTGCCGGATCGAGGCCTGAAAGCGCGTCGTTAATACTGGCGCCGTCCACATTTTCAGCAAACCGCAGATCAAATTTATTTTCGGTACTCGCCACCAGACCATCAGCGATCAGCCTGGGCCCCAAATCTGATCCACCGATACCAATATGAACAACGGATCTATATTTACCCTCTGCGCGAATTTTCTCTGCAAAGTTGCGCAGCTTTTTACGCATGTCTTTGACTTGTTTTTGTACGGCTTTATCCCCCCCTATACCCCGCAGCGCCATATGGAGGACGGCACGGTCTTCGGTCGTGTTGATTTTTTCACCCGCAAAAAACCGCTCTCGCCATTCTTCGAGATGACAATCCTTGGCCAAATGTATGAGCTGCTCTCGCGCGTGCTCAGATATGGCCTGTTTAGAAAAATCCGCACGCAATGGGCCTTCACGCATAACGAAGTTTTTCAGGCGGTTTGGCTCAAGCTTGAACATCTCCGAAATACTTGGCAGTTTTCCGGCTATAGCTTCCAATTTTTCAAAACGGTCAGATGACATGATAGCTCCTAATTTTAGGGCTGTTTTGGCAGATTCCAAAACTTGTTCAAGTTCCAATGCGTTATTGCCCTTGGTCACAAACCTGCTAAACCGCGATCATGACCTATTTGGTAACCGGATCGGCCGGATTTATTGGCAATTATGTGGCTTTGACCTTGCTAGAACGGGGTGAAACCGTTGTCGGAGTGGACAATCTGACATCCTATTATGATGTTACCTTAAAAGAAGCCCGCCTTGACCGCCTGTCCGGGTTCGATAATTTCACAGAAGCCCGAATAGATATAGCTGATATGATAGCTCTATCATCAGTCTTTGAAAAACATGAGCCCTCTATTGTTATCAACCTGGCAGCCCAGGCCGGAGTCCGTCACTCTATTGAGCATCCACAAGATTATGTGCATTCCAATCTAGCCGGGTTTCTCAATATTTTGGAATGTTGCCGTCACGGCAAAATTCGGCACCTCTTATTTGCCTCTACAAGCTCAGCCTATGGAGCCAATCCACAGCAACCATTTATCGAAACACAAATTGCCGAGCACCCTGTATCTTTTTACGCGGCCACGAAACGGGCTAATGAACTGATGGCTCACAGCTACAGCCATCTTTATGGCCTGCCCGTCTCCGGCCTGAGGTTTTTCACAGTGTATGGCCCTTGGGGACGCCCTGATATGGCCTATTTCAAATTCACCAAAGCCATAATGGAAGGCCTTCCAATCGATATCTATAATAATGGTGAAATGTATCGTGATTTTACCTATATCGACGATATTGTAGACGGCATCATCAAGCTTTCCACAGTTCTCCCTGCGCCTTACGCGGCTTTAAACACAGATATACCTGTTATAGGCAGCAGTCCGATTGCCCCTTATGAAATTTACAATATTGGCAATCAAAAAGTTGAAAACCTCATAGACTTTATCGATGTTTTGGAAGAAAAAATCGGGAAAAAAGCCATCAAGAACATGATGCCAATGCAGCCAGGAGATGTTCCTTTAACTCACGCCAACACGGATAAATTATCACGCGCGACAGGCTTTACCCCTGATACATCGCTGGATGTGGGTCTGGGCAAATTCGTAGACTGGTACAAGGCGTTTTATGGGTAAAATTATTACCCGCTTCGCACCCTCACCCACAGGCTATCTTCATCTTGGTCACGCCTATGCGGCTCAGCAGGCTTTCAGCCTTGCTCAAAATCAGGGCGGCATTTGTCTTCTACGTATAGAGGACATTGATCACACACGCTGCAAATCGGAATATAGACACGCCATATATGAAGACCTCGACTGGTTAGGGTTTGACTGGCCTATTCCAGTCAGGATCCAAAGCGAACACAAAGCGGAATATTGGAAAGTCATTGAAACTCTCCGTGACAAAGGATTGGTATATCGCTGTTTCAAAACCCGTAAAGAACTGCCAGAAGGACTTTATCGCGGCAAGCCTGACCCCTATGAAGATAGTCGTATCAAGGCTGGTGAGAAATTCGCCTGGCGTCTCTCTATTGATCGGGTTCAAGATCATCTTGACGAAACGAATTTGCCATTTTCAGACGAAGTATTGGCGCGCAAAGATATCGGGACATCTTATCATATAGCCTGTTGCCATGACGATGCTTTGCAGGGCGTCACCCATGTAGTCCGGGGTGTCGATATAGAACCGCTCACCGCCTTCCAAAATTTATTGCAGCGCCTCATGGGTTGGCCAATACCAAAATATCATCACCACGCTCTGAGACTGAACGATGACGGTGATAAATTATCCAAGCGTAATCACGATACGTCTATTCGCTCACTGCGCGCAGAAGGCTATACACGGCAACAAGTTTTGGATATGGCCAAACCATGAACGACTTCGTTTATGACATATGGTATTTTGCGGGCCTGTCCAGAGATGTGAAAGCCGGAGCCTTAACCCGTCTGGAAATAGCCGGAGAACCTATCACGCTGGGGCGCAAAAAAAACGGCACTGTTTTTGCCCTTCGAGACATCTGCCCGCACCGGGCGGCGCTTTTATCCGCCGGTCGTATAGTCGACGGCACAGTGGAATGTCCTTATCATGGCTGGCGCTTTGGAACGAATGATGGAATGTGCCAAGAAATTCCATCGCTTTGCAAAGACCAAGAAACAGATCCCGGTAAAATAAAAATCCGGCATTTCCCGACCCGCGAAGACGGCTATCTAATCTGGATTTACATAGCTTCAGATA